>JBDTLC010000095.1:0-3558 GCA_039935015.1 Paralcaligenes sp.
GATATGCTCAGGCTGGCCAGCGACGAGGGCGACAATAGCCGTCCGGTCAGGTGCTGCTGGTCGCTCATCGGAGAGTTCAAGCGGCCCGTCCGGGCAAGCTGCGGCATTGAGACTACCCCCTGGGAAGACTTGGGCGACCCTGCGCGCTTTGATTATGTAGTGGTGGTGGGCGGCCTGTTGCGTAAGGGGTCCGAACCCAGCCACGCGACACTGGAATTCATTCAGGCCGCTGCCAAAACAAAAACCACTCTGGTCGGCATTTGTACGGGAACGTTCGCCTTGATGCGCGCGGGCGTCCTAACCAACCACCGTATTTGCGTAAGCTGGTTTCATTATTGGGATTTCCTCGAGCAATTTCCACATGTTGATCACACCCGTCTGGTCGCCGACCGCTTGTTTGTGATGGATGATCGCCGCATTACCTGTTCCGGAGGCCGGGCATCGATCGATGTCGCGGCGGCTATTCTTAAACGTCACATTGACCTGTCTACCGTGCAAAAGGCGTTGCGCATTTTGCTGGTGGACCGGGCCGATACCATCAATTCACCCCAACCTCACCCTCCGGGCCTCGAGCCCTCGGCGCATCCAATTGTGAAACGCGCCATGCTCTTGATGGAGCAGCATGTCAGCAAAACCCTGACCCTGGAAGAGATGGCAAAAAAGCTTAATGTATCCAGCCGCCAGTTTGAGCGCGTGTTCAAGGCCGATACAGGCCGGACCCCTCAGGCCTTTGCCCGAGCGATGCGTTTGCGGATTGCTGCCTGGACCTTGTTGAATACCGATAAAACAATCTCTGCTGTGTCATCGGATTGCGGGTTTTCCGATGCTTCGCATATGGGGCGAGAGTTTCGCCAGATATACGCCGTGTCTCCCAGCGTTTTCCGTCGTGAAAAAAGAAGGGTCGGGATCGATGACGTCAATTACCACGAAATTTTCCCGAATCGGACCGAATTTTATTAAGCCAGTGGTTTACCCTCATTCCTCCTGAGATAGCGCTATTATTCCAGTTAAATGGCGTCTTTATTCTAGCTTGACGCGCGTTTGATTGTTGTACTACGTAGGTGTTGTCGATTCCGGTATTTATCGGATAAATAAAAAATAACACAGGTGTGGAGACAGGCATGTCGCTGAGTACTTTCGATCTATTCAAAGTCGGGATTGGACCGTCGAGTTCGCATACGGTAGGTCCCATGATTGCGGCTGCCCGATTTGCACATCGTCTGGAAGAGGCCAATTTGCTGTCTGTGGTCGCCGGCTTGCGTATCGAATTGTACGGTTCGCTCGGAGCAACGGGCAAGGGCCATGGCACCGACACAGCGATTATGCTGGGTCTATGCGGCTATCAGCCCCACCTGATCGACCCGGACGCCGTGCCGAAGGTTATTGCAGCCATCCGCGACGGCGCGGAGATACGTCTATTGAATCAGTTTGCAGTGCCCTTTGTTGAAAAGCAGCATATTCATTTCAACCGCGGCGTGCTGCCGCTGCATTCGAATGGCATGCGCTTTATTGCGAGTGACGCGGCCGGGGCCGTGCTCATGAAGAAAGAGTATTACTCCATTGGTGGCGGTTTTGTCATGAACTGTGATGGGCTGCGTGTCAATTCGGCTGACGATACGCAGGTTCCGTACCCGTTCGGAAGCGCTGCCGAGTTATTGAAGATGGCCGACGAGGCGAATCTGACGGTTGCCGGGCTCATGATGGAAAACGAAAAATCGTGGCGCTCTGAAGAACAGGTGCGCGCGGGTGTTTTGAATATCTGGAATGTCATGGCTGCCTGCATTAAGCGCGGCTGTGCGGCACAAGGTCATTTGCCTGGCCCCATGAAAATGAAGCGTCGCGCGGCGGCCCAATATCGTGTGCTGTCCGAACAGTCTGAAGAGTCATCGCGCGACCCGCTAATTATGCTCGACTGGGTCAATTTGTACGCCATGGCGGTGAATGAAGAAAATGCTGCGGGCGGCCGTGTCGTCACCGCGCCGACCAATGGGGCGGCGGGTGTTGTGCCTGCAGTGCTGCAGTATTACCTCACGTTCATCCCTGGGGCGAACACCGATGGTGTCATCGACTTTTTGTTGACGGCGGCGGCGATTGGCATTTTGTACAAGGAAAATGCCTCTATCTCGGGCGCCGAAGTGGGTTGCCAAGGGGAAGTTGGCGTGGCCTGTTCCATGGCGGCGGGCGCGTTGGCGGCAGTGATGGGCGGCAGCAACGCGCAAATTGAAAATGCCGCAGAGATCGGCATGGAACATAACCTGGGCATGACCTGCGATCCGGTAGGCGGCCTGGTTCAAATCCCTTGCGTCGAGCGCAATGCCATGGGCGGGGTCAAAGCGATTAATGCGGCGCGCCTGGCGATGCGCGGCGACGGTACACATTATGTGTCCTTAGACGAAGTGATTAAAACCATGATGCAGACGGGCGCCGATATGAAAACCAAATACAAAGAAACGTCGCGCGGCGGTCTTGCCGTGAATGTTATTGAGTGCTGAGCAAAATGAGCCGATATTCTATTTTTAGTTTGATCCGCAATGGGCTTTCCTATAACCAGAATTGGCAGCGAGCCTGGAAAAGCCCAGAGCCCAAGCGCGAGTACGACGTGGTCATCGTCGGCGGCGGCGGCCATGGGTTGGCGACGGCGTATTACTTGGCCAAAGTACATGGAGTAAAGAATATCGCGGTCATTGAAAAAGGCTGGCTGGGCGGGGGCAACACGGCGCGCAATACGACTATTGTCCGATCCAATTATTTATGGGATGAATCTGCCCGTCTGTATGAAACGGCCATGGGTCTGTGGGAAGGCTTGTCGCAAGACCTGAACTACAACGTGATGTTCAGCCAGCGCGGCGTAATGAACCTGGCGCACACTTTGCAAGAGGTGCGTGATACGCGGCGCCGCGTTAATGCCAATCGCTTAAATGGTGTGGATGCCGAGTTCCTCACACCCGCCCAGATCAAGGAAATTGTGCCTATTATCAATCTGGATTGTCACTATCCTGTGATGGGCGCGTCGTTTCAGCGCCGCGGCGGTGTGGCACGCCACGATGCCGTGGCCTGGGGCTTTGCCCGCGCTGCAGATAAATATGGAGTCGACATTATCCAGAACTGCGGCGTTATAGGCATTCGTCGTGAAAACGGGGCCGTAACAGGCGTTGATACGGTGAAAGGCTTTATCAAGGCGAAAAAGGTTGGGGTGGTGACGGCGGGTAATTCCAGCGTGCTGGCCGCCATGGCGGGCATCCGTCTGCCGATTGAGAGCCATCCGCTGCAAGCGCTCGTGTCCGAGTCCATCAAGCCGATCATCAATACGGTCGTCATGTCTAACGCCATCCATGCTTATATCAGTCAGTCAGATAAAGGTGATCTGGTGATTGGCGCGGGCATCGATCAATACACCGGTTACGGGCAGCGTGGCAGTTTCCAGTTGATCGAAGGAACGCTGAAGGCCATTGTTGAAATGTTTCCGATCTTTAGCCGGGTACGCATGAATCGTCAGTGGGGGGGCGTGGTAGATGTGACGCCCGATGCTTGCCCCATTATTTCGAAAACCGATGTCAA
>JBDTLC010000096.1:0-12488 GCA_039935015.1 Paralcaligenes sp.
TCGAAGAATTCGGCATTGTTTTTGGTAGCGCGAATTTTGTCGAGAATGAACTCCATCGCTTCGACTTCGTCCATGTCGTGGATGAACTTGCGCAGCACCCAGATTTTTTGCAGAAGCTCGGGTTTGATCAAGAGTTCTTCGCGGCGGGTACCCGATTTGTTCAGATTGATGGCGGGATAGACGCGTTTCTCGGCCAGACGACGCTCCAGGTGCAGTTCAGAGTTGCCCGTGCCTTTGAACTCTTCATAGATGACTTCGTCCATGCGGCTGCCAGTCTCGACCAGTGCCGTACCAATGATAGTCAGCGAGCCACCTTCTTCGATATTGCGCGCCGCTCCGAAAAAGCGTTTGGGGCGCTGTAATGCATTGGCATCTACGCCGCCTGTAAGCACCTTGCCCGAGGCGGGCACAACCGTGTTGTAGGCGCGCGCTAGTCGCGTGATGGAGTCGAGCACAATAACCACGTCTTTTTTCAATTCGACCAGCCGCTTTGCTTTTTCGATCACCATCTCGGCGACTTGTACATGGCGTGTAGCGGGTTCGTCGAAGGTAGATGCCACAACTTCACCGCGCACCGTGCGCTGCATTTCAGTGACCTCTTCGGGACGTTCATCGACCAGCAGCACGATCAGCACGGCTTCCGGATAATTGGCGGCAATGGCGTGCGCAATATGCTGGGTGATAACAGTTTTACCCGACTTGGGGCTTGATACGATAAGCGCCCGCTGGCCTTTGCCTATGGGCGCAAAAATATCAAGAATCCGGCCGGTAACGTTTTCCTCGCCTTTCATGTCACGTTCCAGAACCATGGGCTGGTTTGGATGCAGCGGCGTCAGGTTCTCGAACATGATGCGGTGCTTGATGGCCTCGGGCTGCATGCCGTTGACCTTGTCGACCTTGACCAGCGCAAAATAGCGTTCGCCGTCTTTGGGGACGCGGACTTCGCCTTCGATGGAGTCTCCCGTGTGCAGATTGAAGCGGCGAATTTGCGACGGTGAAATATAGATATCGTCGGTGCTCGCCAGGTAGGAGGTGTCGGGGGAACGTAAAAAACCAAAGCCATCGGGCAATACTTCAAGGACGCCGTCGCCGAATATCTGTTCGCCTTGCTTGGCGCGGCGCTTCATAATGGCAAACATGAGTTCTTGCTTGCGCAAGCGGCTGGCATTTTCGATATCCAGGCCGGCGGCCAGTTCTAGCAGCTGCGAGACGTGCTGCACTTTTAGTTCTGTGAGATGCATGAGTGAGGAGAGGGGGTATTTGAATGCAGATGGCGAGCCTAGAATAGGCTCGCGCGCGAAGTACTATTTTACAGGGACTCGTCGAGAAACGCGTTAAGTTGCGATTTGGACAGTGCGCCCACTTTGGTCGCGGTGGCCTTGCCGCCTTTGAACACCATTAGTGTCGGGATACCCCGGATGCCAAATTTGGCGGATGTCTCGGGATTGGCGTCGACATCAAGCTTGGCAACGGTGACGCGCCCTTGGTATTCTTGGGCCACCGCCTCGATCAAAGGCGCAATCGCCTTGCAAGGGCCGCACCATGCGGCCCAGTAGTCAACCAGCACGGGCAGGTCGGATTTAAGCACATCCGCCTCAAAGCTGGCGTCGCTTACGTATTTGATGGATTCGCTCATGATAATGGAAGAGAAAAGTGAGGGGATATTTGAAAACTATACGGGAATAGGGGGCAACAGCACAATGAATTTTGGTCTTGTGGTGCATAGTCTTGTTGCCCAATGCCTACAAGCATACCACTGTCCACGCGACCGTGCTTGTGGCCGCCAAAACCCTGCCCATCAATACGTGACAACACGATCCGTCCCCACACCCTGCTCGTTCGTCGAGTTGCGGGTGTCTGACCAGGGTATTTGCCGCCGTTTAAACGGCAATTTTCAGTTCGTCCGTAAAATAGCGCTTTTATCCATGGAAAAGTTCGACGATAAATGGCTACACCACGCTACGACGAAGCATCTATTCGAGTCTTGAAGGGGCTGGAGCCTGTGCGGCAGCGCCCAGGCATGTACACCCGTACTGAAAGCCCCATGCACATAGTTCAAGAAGTCATCGACAACGCGGCCGACGAGGCGCTGGCTGGTTTTTGCCAGCATATCCAGGTGGTGCTCCACACCGACTCGAGCATTTCGGTTGAAGACGATGGCCGCGGCATTCCCGTGGGCTTGCATCCTGAAGAGCATGCGCCGGTGGTGGAAATTGTGTTTACGCAATTGCATGCCGGTGGCAAATTCGACAAGAAAGGGGGCGGCGCTTATGAGTTTTCAGGCGGCCTGCATGGCGTGGGTGTTTCGGTCACCAATGCTTTGTCGTCGCGGCTCGAGGTGTGTGTTTGGCGCGATGGCCAGACGCATCAAATGGTATTTGCCGATGGTGATGTTAAAGAGCCCTTACGCAAGCTTGGGCCTGTCAGCCGCAAGAAAACCGGGACGCGCGTGCGGGTGTGGCCCGATCCGCGGTATTTTGACAGCCCGGTCATTTCCATGGCTGAACTGGTTCATGGCTTGCGAAGTAAGGCGGTGCTGCTCAGTGGTCTGAAGGTGTCGCTGACCATAGAAAAGACAGGCGAAACACGCCACTGGCAATACCAGGACGGTCTGCGCGGCTACCTGACCGAAGTGCTCGATGGCGCCCAAGTGCTGGTGCCGGTCTTCGAAGGCCGGCAATATGCCGAGGACGATCACGAAGCTTTTGCGCCGGGTGAGGGGGCGCATTGGGTCGTGGTCTGGACAGTGGACGGTCCGCTGGCGCGTGAGTCTTATGTGAATCTGATTTCCACGACTGCCGGAGGCACTCATGAGGCGGGTCTGCGCGAGGGTTTGTTTGGCGCAGTGAAAACCTTTGCCGAACTCCATAGCTTGATACCCAAAGGGATCAAGCTTTTGCCAGAAGATGTATTTGCCCGCGCCAGTTTCATTTTGTCGGCCAAAGTACTCGACCCGCAATTTCAAGGGCAAATCAAAGAGCGCTTAAATAGCCGCGATGCGGTTCGTCTGGTGGGCGGGTTTGTGAAAAATGCGCTCGATTTGTGGTTAAGTGCCAACGTCGAAGCAGGCAAGAAACTGGCCGAAAGTGCCATACGTCAGGCTCAGGCGCGCGCCCGTTCGGCGCAGAAAGTAGAAAAGCGCAAGGGTTCGGGGATAGCGGTGCTGCCTGGCAAGCTTACCGATTGCGAGTCTGACGATAGCAGTCGCACCGAAGTCTTTCTGGTGGAAGGTGATTCGGCCGGGGGATCGGCCAAAATGGGACGCGACAAAGAGTTCCAGGCGGTCCTGCCTTTACGCGGCAAAGTGCTCAATTCCTGGGAAGTGGAGCGTGACCGCCTGTTTGCGAATAACGAAATACACGACATTGCCGTGGCTATTGGCGTTGACCCGCACGGCCCGCAAGATAAGCCGGATTTGTCGAGCCTGCGCTATGGACGAATTTGCATCTTGTCCGATGCCGATGTCGATGGTTCTCATATACAGGTGTTGCTGCTGACCTTGTTTTTCCGCCATTTCCCCAAGCTTGTCGAGGCTGGCCATGTCTATGTGGCGCGACCTCCTCTGTTTCGTCTGGATGTGCCAGCCTTAGGCAAACGGCCGGCGCGCAAACTCTACTGCCTGGATCAAGGCGAACTCGAGGCGTTGCAGGAAAAGTTGCGCAAAGAGGGCGTGAAAGAACAGGCCTGGAGCGTGAGCCGCTTCAAAGGCTTGGGGGAAATGAGCGCCGAGCAACTTTGGGATACCACCATGAACCCGGACACCCGGCGGCTGATGCCAGTCGTTTGTGGCGAGTTGGGAGTTGAGGCCACCACCCGGATGTTCGATATGTTAATGGGCAAGGGCGAGTCGGCGCAGCGGCGCACCTGGCTCGAAGAGAAGGGCAATCTGGCCGAGCTTGATGTCTGAGCGCTGCGGCAATCGTTAAGTTGAAGAAATAAAGAGATATATAGATGGATAGTACGCAAGCAGGCCTGTTTGAAACGGCCCCCCCCGACGACGGGCAGATTTTACTCGCCACCTATGCAGAGCAGGCTTATCTGGACTATGCCATCTCGGTGGTACGCGGGCGCGCCTTGCCCGAGGTGGCCGATGGGCAAAAGCCCGTACAACGCCGAATTCTGTACGCCATGCAGGCTATGGGCCTGGCAGCCAGCGCCAAGCCAGTCAAGTCGGCCCGGGTGGTGGGCGATGTACTGGGCAAATATCATCCGCACAGCGATCAGGCGGCTTATGACGCGATGGTGCGCATGGCACAGAGTTTTACCTTGCGTTACCCCTTGGTGGACGGCCAGGGCAATTTTGGCTCGCGCGATGGCGATAATGCAGCGGCCATGCGTTATACCGAGGCGCGCCTTACCTCTTTCTCCCGGGTGCTTCTTGACGAGCTGAACGAAGGCACGGTCGATTTTGTGCCTAACTATGATGGCAGCCAGACCGAGCCGGTTATGCTGCCGGCGCGTTTACCGGTCATGTTGCTCAACGGTGCGTCGGGCATTGCTGTGGGCATGGCGACGGAAATCCCCTCGCACAACCTGCGCGAGGTCGCGCAGGCGAGCATTGCTCTACTCAAAAACCCCAAGCTATCCGATGAAGATCTGTTAGCTCTGGTGCCCGGGCCGGATTTTGCTGGCGGTGGTCAAATCATTTCCACGCCCGCCGATATCGCCCAAATTTATCAGCATGGCAAGGGTTCGATCAAGGCACGCGCCTGTTGGCAGTTCGAAGAGCTGGCCCGTGGCCAATGGCAACTGGTCGTGCATGAGCTGCCGCCCGGCGCGTCTTCGCAAAAAATACTAGAAGAAATCGAAGATCTGACCAATCCGAAAGCTCGCGCTGGTAAAAAGAGCCTCAGCGCCGAGCAACAGCAAACTCGGGCACTGATCCTGGGCATGCTCGATACCGTTCGCGACGAATCAGGCAAACAGGCGTCCGTGCGGCTGGTGTTTGAGCCTAAAACCAGTCGTGTTGATCGCGATGAATTCGTCAATACGCTACTGGCGCAAACCAGTATGGAAGGCAGCGTGTCGATGAATCTGGTGTGCATCGGCACCGATGGTCGGCCTGGGCAGCGTGGCTTGCGCCAAGTCTTGACCGAATGGCTGGGGTTTCGTACGCAGACGGTGACGCGGCGCACGCGCCACAGGCTCGATCGCGCCACCGACCGTATTCATGTACTGGAAGGCCGCATGGTGGTCTATCTGAATGTCGAAGAGGTCATTCAGACCATACGCGAAGCCGACGAACCGCGGCCAGCTTTGATGCAGCGTTTTGACCTGTCAGAGCGCCAGGCGGAAGACATACTGGAGATGCGTCTGCGCCAGTTGGCGCGTCTGGAAGGATTCAAAATAGAGAAAGAGCTGGCCGAAAGAAAAGACGAACAAGCCGGACTGCAGGAGCTGCTGGACAATCCGGCCGCGCTCAAACGCATGATCGTCCGGGAAATCGAGGCCGATGCCAAGCTGTATGGCGATGAGCGGCGCACGCTGATTGAAGTCGCGCAGCGCGCCGTACTGGAAACGCGGGTAGTCGATGAGCCTGTTACAGTCATTGTGTCGCAGAAAGGGTGGCTGCGCGTGCGGCAGGGCCACGGTCACGACCCCAGCCAATTCGGCTTCAAGGCGGGCGACCGTGCTTCCAATGTGCTGGAGTGCCGCAGCATTGACAACTTGGTGGCCCTGTCTACCGATGGCAGAACGTACACGGTGCCCGTGTCCAGCCTACCTTCTGCGCGCGGCGATGGTCAGCCGATTACCTCCATGGTAGATGTAGCGCATGGCGCGCGCATTGTGCATATGGTGGCTGGCGCTGACGATAGCCGTTATGTACTGGGCAGCACATCGGGTTATGGTTTTATCGCGACCCTCAAAGACATGCATACCCGCCAGCGTGCTGGCAAACAGTTCATGACGGTGGCCGATGGCGACGCCTTGCTTGCCCCTATTGCCTTGCACGGCACCGACGATTGCTTGGCGATGCTAAGCGGCAAGGGCCGTATGCTGGTGCTGGCCTTGTCTGAAGTGAAGGCGTTGTCGGGCGGCGGGCGCGGTACGATACTGATGGGGCTCGATGACGCCGATAGCGTGGCGCAATGGGTGGCCGTAGGTCCGGCAGGCCTGGCTACCCGCGGTCTTTATCGCAACAAAGAGACTCAGGTCGTGCTCGAGGGTGCGGAGTTGGCCCAATATATTGGAAAGCGCGCCCGCAAGGGTAAACTCTTGTCGGTCAAGGTCAAGCAACCACTCCTCACACGTTTAGAGTCGCTATGAGTTTTAAGGTTACCGTTACGCCCAGCGGGCATCAGTTTTCTGTAGAGCCCGGTCAGACTGTGCTGGATGCAGCGCTGGCGGCCGGCATCATCCTGCCCTACAGTTGTCACAATGGGGCGTGTTCCACCTGCAAGGGCCGCGTGGTGGCCGGCGAATACGAGGCCGGTCCGCATCCGGCGCAAATTCTGTCGCCCGAGGATCTGGCTGCGGGCTATACCTTGTTCTGCCAGGCGCAACCCAGTTCTGACATGCAGATTGAAGCGCGCGAGATCCGCATGGCCAGCGATATTCAGATTCGCAAGATGCCTTCGCGCGTGGTGCAGATAGAGCCGGCCGCCCATGATGTCATGATCTTGCAATTGCAGTTGCCCGCAGCCGACCCATTCCGGTATTACGCTGGGCAATACCTTGAATTCATCCTCAAGGACGGCCGACGGCGCAGCTATTCCATGGCTTGCCCGCCTACCGAAAATAATCAGGTTGAACTGCACATACGCCATATGCCGGGCGGAGCGTTTACCGACCATGTGTTCGGCGTTGGCGCCACGCAGATGAAGCTGCGCGAAATCCAGCGTGTCGAGGGGCCTTTCGGTTCCTTTTTCCTGCGTGAAGATTCTTCCAGACCGATTGTGTTCCTGGCCAGCGGCACCGGCTTTGCGCCTATCAAGGCTATCATCGAACGCATGGCGGCTCACCCGGCAGGGCGTCGCGCGGTGCTGTACTGGGGGGGGCGGCGCCCACAGGATTTGTATATGCATGAAAGGGCGCAGCAGTGGTGCCAGACCATCACCAATTTTTCATATGTTCCAGTCGTGTCCGAGGCCAGCGAAGAAGACGGGTGGAGCGGACGCATCGGCTTTGTCCATCGGGCGGTGCTCGAGGACATTCCCGATCTGTCCGGATATCAGGTGTATGCTTGCGGGGCGCCTATTATGGTCGATAGCGCCAGGCGCGATTTTGTCCAGCAAGGCGGCTTGCCGCCCGATCAGTTCTATGCCGATGCGTTTACCTCTGCCGCCGATCTGAAGTAGCCGAGTTTCGAGGTGCAAGTCACGGAGTGCCATTGCCATGAAAGTTGCGGTGCTGGGTAGTGGGATAATCGGGACGGCCACCGCCTGGTGGTTGTTGCAAGCAGGTCATGAGGTGGTGGTCATCGATCGCCAGAGCGGCCCGGCGCAAGAGACCAGTCGCGCCAATGGCTGCCAGATTACGGTGTCGCATTCAGAGCCGTGGGCTAATCCGCAAGCGCCGCTCCAATTGCTGAGATGGCTTTTCCAGAAAAATGCGCCGCTTTCTTTTCGGCCTCGATTTGATTTGCGCCTTTGGTTCTGGGGCCTGGCCTTCCTGCGCGAATGTCTGCCGGGGCGACAGGCGCCGAATATACAGGCGATGGTGCGCCTGGCCGAATACAGCCGACGCACGTTGCGGGCGATGCGTGTCGATCTGGGCATAGAGTACAACCATCTAGAGCGAGGCATATTGACCTTCTACCGGGACAAGGGCGAATTCGACGCGTCACAACAGGCGGCTGGCCTGATGCGCGACTTCGGTGTTGACCGCCGTATTGTCAGCACCGACGAGATTGTGCAGATCGAACCGGCGTTGGGCCCGGCGCGCCGGTTTATCGTGGGCGGTGACTATACGGCCGAAGATGAAACGGGTGACATTTATTTATTTACCACTGCGCTAGCCGAGCACGCCCGGCGCGCGGGTGTCCAATTTCGGTTTTCGACCAAAGTCAGCCGTTTGCTGGCCGAAGGCGGTCGGATCCAGGCGGTGGAGCTTATTAATCCTGAAGGTCTGTATGAAACGCTGACGGCCGATGCCTATGTGGCGGCGCTGGGCAGTGATACCCCGCGATTGGTCACCTCTTTGGGTGTGCCCTGCAACGTGTATCCCGCCAAAGGCTATTCGGCTACTTTCGATATTGCCGATTTCGACGCCGCTCCAACGGTCGGCCTGGCCGATAGCGCACACAAAGTTGTGTATACCCGTATTGGTAAGCAAATGCGTATGGCTGGCATGGCAGAGCTCTCCGGATACTCACGCACGCTCAGTACAATCCGTTGCGATAATATGGTGGCACAGGCGCAAGACTTATTCCCAAACGTGTTTGATTTTGCTACTGTTCGGTTCTGGTCTGGCCTGCGCCCCTCCACCCCATCGAACGTACCGCTTATTGGCAAAACACGAATTTCTAATTTATATATGAACACCGGGCATGGCACGCTCGGGTGGACAATGGGCGCCGGATCGGGCCGCGCCCTGGCCGATTTGATTTCCGGTAAACATCCCGAACCCGATTTCCCTTTTTTAGGCTAAACAATTTATGAAGATCTATCCGTTTTCCGGCCCAGAATCATCCTGGCGCGCCGTGGCGTTGGTGGGGGCGGCGGTTTTGTTTGGCGCCTCTCCGGCCTGGGCCGCGGGAGCCACCGATGTACAGGTCTGGTACAGCCTTAGTCCGCACAACAACCAGGTTTTTCAAACGTTGGTCAAACAGTTCAATAGCAGCCAGGCCGAGGTGCATGTCAACCTCAAGGCCTTTGATACGCCCGAGCTGGTTGAAGCCGCACTTGCCACCGGCCTTAGAGACAAGAAGGTTCCCAATCTTGTGCAGTTAAGTGATGATCACTCTCCCGACGAGCTGGCTGGTCGCAGTTATATTCTGCCCTTGTATACGATGCTGGCCAAATATCCCATCAAGGACGTCAAGTGGTTTCTGTCTCCCGATCGTAGCTCTATGCGGGATGCCAAGGGGCGCCTGTTAGCGTTTCCGTACATGATGGATATCCCAGTCATGTACTACAACATCGATGCGTTCAAGAAGGCCCATATCGAGCCGGCAATTCCTGCCCGGACCTGGATAGGCCTGCAGGATCAACTGGTGAAGATGGCCAATGCCAGCTCGCGCAAATGTCCTTACACCACGGACATACCGGTATCTATCAATCTGGAGAATCTGGCCGCGGTCAATAATCAGTTCTATACGACAGACGACAATGGTCTGAAAGCCAAAGCGACGCCGAGCTTTCCGATGGATCTGATGTATGTGCGCCACCTGTCAATGATGATTAGCTGGGCGCGCACCGAACTGCTGGTCAAGCCCGAGTTTGAGGCGCAGTCCACTCAGCGCTTCGCAAATCGCGAGTGTGCCGTGCTGATGTCCAGCTCGAGCAATCTGGGGTGGTTCAATAGCTCCCGACCGCTTAGCTTCGGCGTGGCGCCATTGCCGTATTACCAGGAGGCCACCGCGCAGCCCAGCGGCCCGTTTGTGGGGGGTGCCGCCTTATGGGCGCTCGATAAGCAGTCTCAGGGCCAAGAAAAAGCCACCGCCGCGTTTCTCACTTGGCTCGCCCAACCCAAGAACGCAGCGACTTGGTATCAGAACACCGGTTTTCTGCCTTTGACGCAGCAAGCCTTCGCTCAGACCGATTCGGCTTATTATAAAAACCTTGGCAATTGGCAAGCCCTGGTCGCGGACTATGCGCGCAAGCCCAGCGCTACCGATCGCGGTTTTCATGTCACCAATTATCCAAAGATCAAGGCGATGTTCCGCGAGAAACTCAATAGCGCATTGAATGGTCAGGATCCCGCTGTGAGCGCTCTGCGCACGGCCTCGGCCGAAGCAAGCTCGATGATGCGTCCAGGGATGGCGCAAGGCTCGGCAGTCAAGCCTGCAAGCACGCGGCATGCGTCAAAGTCGCGGGCTCACAAGACGTCTAAAAAGGCCAGTTCCGAAAAAAATTAAGGACAGGCGCTACTAAAAGCCCTGCTGGCCGAATATGGCCGGCAGGGCTTTTAGTTCCAGCTTCGAATTTTTTATTGCCTTGATTTGTCAAGGTTTTCTGCCGCCGTCTGGGTCTGCTGCCTGGCGACAAAACTCTCTATTCGTATATGTCGGTCTGGCGGCTAGCCAGATCGGCGCCCAAGATGGCCGCTCAGTTTGCCTTTATTGGGTGTCCAGATGTATAGAAGATGGGTTGCCACGCTGTTTCTTGGGTTTCTGTCCGCATGCTCAGCCTTGCCTGAATGGTCGTGGCTGTCGGGCGCGCCCTCGCGCAGTGTCGACCCGGTCGCAGGCCAATACAATTTTGGCTGGCGTCTGTCGGGCGATCGTGCAGTTGCGCCGATACAGGTTTTCGATAACGGCCGGCAAATGTGGCTGCAGTTCGCTCCTGCCCAGGCGGTCCCCGCCATATTCGAGCATACCGCGCAAGGAGACCGCCCGCTCGATTACCATCGTAATGGGCCCTACCTGGTTTTGAACGGTGTCTGGCCTCATTTGATATTGCGCGGTGGACATTTAAAAAGTCTTATTGATCGGGTAGAGCCTACCCCTCTTGTCGAGCCTGTGGACAAGAATGTGACCCCCCCATTGCCCGAGCGCTCGGCCGTCGATCCCTTGCTGATCAAGGAAGCATTGGCAGTTGCTCTGCCGGCCACCTTGCCTGAATCTGTTGCCGACGTGCCGGTGACGGCCTCTGCGGCCGTCGTTGGAGTGGCGGCCGCCGAGCCTGGACCGACGCCCGATTCCGTGCCTGAGCCTACGGTGGCCCATGTGCCAGCCGAGCAGTATCACGTCAGCCCTGACGACAAGCATCTCAGGGCGGTGTTGTCGCGCTGGGCTCAAACGGCTGGCTGGACATTTAATCCGGAGCATTGGGCGGTCGACGCAGATATTCCCATCGTTGGGTCGGCGCTCTTCGAGTTGGGCTTCAAACTAGCCGTGCAAGAGTTGGTGGGATCTACTGAATTGGCCGACCGGCCGTTGCAGCCGTGTTTTTACTCGAACAGGGTCTTGCGTATCGTCCCCTATGCCCAGCTTTGCGATCGCACGGCCAACTTGTCGGAGTCCTCATGAAGCGTGCTTTCCGATGCCTGCTAGCCATAGGGCTTTGCGGCCTGCTGTCGGCGTGTGCGCTGGGTGAAAAAATACGTCAAATCACTCAATCGGCAAGCGCGGCCGAGTCCGACTTGACGAACCGGCACAGGAGCTTTGAGCGTGCAGTAAAAAGCCGCGATGCGCGCCGGGCGGCACAAGACGTGTCGCGTCCCTGGCTGGCTGGCCAGGCTCAACCTCTGGCGCGCGAGCTGACCCTGCCCCTGGCCTTGCGCGCGAATGTGAATTCAACACTCATGTTTTCCGGGGCCACGCTAAATTTGACAGAGATTGCGCAGCGTATTACCGCGGTGACCGCGATACCGGTGCATGTGAGCGCCGAAACGCTGTTGCCGATTGAACGCTTTGCGCCTCGACTGGCCGGCGGCACCAATACGGGCGCTGCAAACGGGCCAGGTGCGACACCTGCTCGCATAGCCTTGTCAGGTGGCCCCGAGCCTTTGCCGCAAATCCTGGACCGGATATCGGCCCAGCTTGGGGTGGCCTGGCGCTACGCGCAGGGGCGGATCGAATTCTATCGAACCGAAACGCGTGTTTTCAATGTTCGGGCGTTAACCCTTAATGCGCAGGCCGAAGCCTCACTCGGTTTAGGAGGCAGCGGCAAGACGCAAGGCTTCGCCAGCACGTCCAAAACCAGCCTGTCCAGCGGCAAGCTCGAATTAATGGCTGTCGTGAAAGCGCGTCTTGAACCGTTCTTGACACAGGCCGGACTGCTGGTGGCCGAGTCCGGAGCCAGTTCGGCTATTGTCGTCACCGATATTCCGTCCGTGTTGCAGCGTATTGCGCAATATCTCGATCATGAAAATCGTTCACTGACACGCCGCGTGCGTCTGGTGTTCGAGGAGGTGACTCTCATAACCCGCGATACGGCCGAGGCGGGCCTGGACTGGAGTTTGGTTTTTTCCAGCGCCAAGGTCGCGGGGGCTGTGATGGTGCCAGGGTCCAAATTGGTCGAGGCGGGTAGTGTTGGCTTGGGCCTCGCCCAAGGTGGGTTCAAGGGGTCGGAGGCGGTGGTCAAGGCTCTTGGGCAATTGGGCCAAGTCGTGCGGCGCAGCAGCGTGCCAGTTCTTACGCTGAATCGTCGGCCGGTCACGCATGCGGTGCGAACCACTTTTTCCTATATCGACAAGGTGCAGACTACGGCACTGAGCAGTCAGGCAGGTATGGCGTTGCCTACCGTGTCCGTCAGCCAGAAGGACGAGACGGTAGGGTCTTTGCTGACTCTGGTGCCTGATGCCCAGGATGACGGACAAATTCTGCTGTCTGTAGCCTATGACAACACGGTCGCGCAGCCGCTCAAATCAGTCACTTTCGGCGA
>JBDTLC010000097.1:0-5492 GCA_039935015.1 Paralcaligenes sp.
GGGCTGGATGCAGCAAGCCTGACGGACAAGCAACTGGATTGGGCGCAGAATCATGTGGCGATACTCAGCGGACTGTATGGCGTGTTGCGTCCGCTTGATCTGATGCAGCCTTATCGCCTGGAAATGGGTACACGGCTTGTCACTAAACAAGGCGAAACCCTGTATGACTATTGGGGTAGCTCCATTGCCCAATATTTGAATGCGCGTATGGGCGAGCAGGGCGAAACAGTATTGTTGAATCTGGCGTCAGAAGAATATTTTAAATCGGTTGATCGCAAGGCACTGACCGTAGACGTGGTGCAGTGTGTATTTCAAGATTACAAGAACGGTGTCTGGAAGGTGATCAGTTTTTATGCAAAAAGGGCGCGCGGGTTGATGGCCCGGTATGTGATCGAGAAGCGGATTAAAAAGCCGGCGGCGTTGCAGGCGTTTGCCAGTGAGGGATACGGGTATGCGGCAGAGGTTTCTACGCCGAATAAATTAGTGTTCCGACGGCGCGCGGAGTAATTTTTGTTGGCTACGGTGCCCGATGGCAGCCGCAAGGGCTGCCGCCACATGTTTCACGAGCACGTATTCGTAGTGGCAGCCCTTGTGGCTGCCATCGTCCCGCCCATCGCCCCGGCCGCGACTGCTTCCAATCTGCGCATTTCCCGGCGAATTAGTTGTGCGGCTTTGGCCATCTGTTTCAGCGGATAGGCCAGCGTAGCCAACTCGCCTTCGGTTTCGATCGATGCGGGTGGCGTGGCATCTTGGTCGGCTAACAGTTGTGAAATGGCGTCGAGCATTTTTTGTACTCCATCGGGGACCACAGTCAGGGTGGCCAGTATGGGGGCGGCGGCGCTGATCTGCGAGGCCAGTACATGGTTCTGGATAAGCAGATTGTTCAATATCGGAACGTCTTTTTGGTGCGAAACAGGTTCGCCCATCATGCGATAGAACGCCGCGGCAAAATTGCCGAAGGTGATATGCACGTTTTTGCGTGCCAGGCGTAAGGCGAAATCGGCCTCCTCGAGTTCGTTCTCTTGTTTAGCCTGCTGCGCGTCTGGCAGCACTTCTGAACCGAGTTGGGCGCGACGCAGCGCGGCAAGGTGCAGGCCGGCCTTCAGAAATTCCTGGTTGGCAGTTTTGGCGGCCCGCGCCAACGGATCCATATAGCCGCGTTCCCACCACGGCAGGATGTAGCTGCAAAGCAAGGCCAAGCCGCAGCCGATAATGGTGTCGACTGCCCGTTCGCCAATGACGAAATTAGTGCCTGGAGACAAGAAATGAAAAGCCAGTAATACGAACAAGGTGTTGAAAACGGCCGATACGGTGTAATTCAATTGCACCAGACTGCTGCCCAGTACGTAGGCGACCACTAATACAGCAAAGTAGATGCCAAGGTTATGGGTCAGGTTAAACAATACAAAGGCCAGGGCGCAGCCGATCAGGGTTCCGGTTAGTCGCCAGCCGTTGCGTTGTCGGGTTAGGGCAAAGCCCGGTTTCATCACAATAAGAATGGTCAGAATGATCCAATAGCTGTGCCCCGCCAGGCTTATGGTCATGTCCTCTTGCGTCATGAATAGCCCCAGGATGGCCGTCAGGCCCATCCCGGCAATCACTGCGATCGCCACCCGCAAGGCGTAGCGCAAGTGGGGTGAGCTCAGACTGAAGTTACTGGTCAGCATGCCCAAGCGCAATTCTTGACGTGACAGGAATGGCAGCAGGGATTTGTTCAGGCGCAGGTTCACCGAGGCTTCAGTGTTGCTGCGCTGAGTTTGTTCGGCCATGCGGTCGATGCTTTTTGTCGCGTTGCGCAGGCGGCGCAGCACTTGCACCAAAAGCGCGTAGACCTCCGGCTCGTTGGTGTCCAGTCCCTGGCGACGATATTGTTCCAATTCGTACTCGATGGCTCGCAATTCGGCTTTGACGCTACTGCGTTCTTTTACTTGCTTGTTGCGGGCAATGTTAAGTGCGACGCGTCCGATACTGATCGACAACTTGTACAGGGCGTCGCGGCAGAACAGCATAATGTCGCTGTCGGGCAAGCGCTGACGTAGTGTGGCATAGTCGGTATGGGTGGCGACCAAGTTGTCGAGCAAGTCGATCATGGCTACGAAAATATTCAGCAGCATGATCCGGTGACGATCGCCGCGCCCGTGCCCTTTGGGTAGTTCTCGCAACACCATGTCGCGCGCCGATTGCTGTTTGTCGGTCATATCGGCCTGGGTGCGGATCAGTTGCCGGTAGTTGGCATCGAGGTCGGTGGTGACATCGTAGAAGCGCGAGCGCGCGGCCATGTAGTCGGCCGTGGCAAAGAGCGCAACGGAAAGCGCCTGCTGTTCTATTCGATACCAGAGCACGCTGCTTAAGCAGAAACTGAAAATAAAGTAGAACACGCCCCCCAGCATGGAGTACAGGGTGTGACCGAGAACTTGTTGGGGCTGCAGCGACGTGTGCATGGTGAGCGTCATGAGCAGCAGACATGCGAACCCGATCAGGCCGCCACGCTTGCCGAACACGGTGAGCATTGAAAAAAAGAAACACAGTAGCGGAACAATGAGCCAAATCAGTAGTGGGTTCAACGAGGCCATGCCGGTAATAGCAACAGTCAAGGATCCCAGCACGATGCCGCCCAGCATTTCGTTGGTTCGATAGCGTCTGGGGCCACCGGGCTGGTCGATGATGGCTACACACAGGGCTCCCATGGCCGCAATCATGCCGATGTCGTAGCGTTTGAATACACCGCCTATCAGTATCGCGGGCAACAACACGCCGATGGCCTGACGCAGGCCGCCAAAAAAATAATGGCTGTAAAAAAAACGCTGCAGTTGCGGGATGCGTAGCGCCATGCAAAGTCCGACACAATGAAGATATGCGAAGTATAGAGGGAGACGGGGCCGGAACCCCTCATTTCGCGTGTGGTGGCGTATCGATCTTTTAACCACGGCGATTTGATTCTGATGCTGCAACGCGGTAAAGTATCTGTCCAGCTCGTCCACCTATCCAGGACGGGTTGTCAAGGGCTACGTCGTCGGGGTTATCCGCCCGGTTTTTTGCGCCTGCATTTATTGGCTGTTGGCCGCGCCACAAGCGTGTGTTGCCAAAGCATCCGTTTCTACCTCCCGCGTTCAAGATGAACGCTCGTACTGCGTTTCGACGAGTGCGTGTCGGGACGGCAAGGTGTCTGGGTGGCATGGCTCCGTGAGCCACAAAACGCCAGATTATGTTGTCGCAACCGGCCCGGCTCAGGCCTAGTCTGGCCAATCGGGATATCAGTGCCGGTTATGAAAGGAATACAACATGGAACTCAATGGCGCCGATATCGTCGTGCGTTGTCTGGCCGAAGAGGGTGTTGAACACGTTTTTGGTTACCCTGGTGGTGCGGTCCTGTACATCTACGATGCCATTTACAAACAAGATAAATTTCAGCACATTCTGGTGCGTCACGAGCAAGCTGCCGTGCACGCGGCGGACGCGTATTCGCGTTCGTCCAACAAGATTGGGGTCGCCCTGGTAACGAGTGGCCCGGGTGTGACTAATGCCGTGACAGGCATTGCCACGGCGTACATGGACTCTATCCCGCTGGTCGTCATCAGTGGCCAAGTGCCCAGTTACGCCATAGGCGAGGATGCTTTCCAGGAATGCGATACCGTTGGTATTACGCGGCCTTGCGTCAAGCACAACTTTTTAGTGCGCGACGTGAAAGATCTGGCCGAAACCATGCGCCGCGCGTTTTACATCGCTAGAACGGGTCGACCAGGCCCCGTGCTGGTCGATATTCCCAAGGATATTACCGTAGCAACCTGCAAGTACACACCGCCGCGCGGCGAAATGCACATGCGTTCTTACGCGCCGGTCACCAAGGGGCATCAGGGGCAAATCAAGAAGGCGGTGCAGATGTTGTTGGCAGCCGAACGCCCCATGGTGTATTCGGGCGGTGGCGTCGTGCTCTCGGACGCGGCGCCCGAATTGCGCCGGATCGTGGAGTTGCTGGGCGCCCCTTGCACCAACACGCTTATGGGCCTGGGGGCGTTCCCCGCCAGTAACGACAAATTCATGGGTATGCCTGGCATGCATGGCACCTACGAAGCCAATATGGCCATGCAGAATTGCGATGTCTTGCTGGCCGTTGGTGCGCGGTTCGACGATCGGGTCATAGGCAACCCTAAGAATTTTGCACAGAATCCACGCAAGATCATTCATATCGATATCGACCCGTCGTCCATTTCCAAGCGTGTGCGCGTCGACGTTCCTATCGTGGGCAACGTGAAAGACGTGCTGCAAGATCTGTATCTTCTTTATGAACAGGCCAGTCTGGATACCCCGCCCAATAAGCCTGCCCTGGCCAAGTGGTGGCAGCAAATCACCACCTGGCGCGGTCGCCAGTGTCTGAAATATGAAGGGTCGGACACCATCATCAAGCCGCAATACGTGGTCGAGAAATTGTGGGAGGTCACGGGCGGGCAAGCGTTTGTAACTTCGGATGTGGGGCAACATCAGATGTGGGCTGCGCAATACTATCGGTTCGATGAGCCCAGGCGCTGGATCAATTCAGGCGGTCTGGGCACCATGGGCGTGGGATTGCCCTACGCGATGGGCGTGCAAATGGCCAATCCGGGTAGCGATGTGGCGGTGATTACGGGCGAAGGCTCGATTCAGATGAATATTCAAGAGCTTTCCACTTGCAAGCAATATCACCTGACGCCCAAAGTTCTGTGCCTGAACAACCGTTATCTGGGCATGGTGCGGCAATGGCAGCAAATCGACTACGGTTCGCGCTACTCGGAATCTTACGTCGACGCCTTACCCGATTTCGTCAAACTGGTCGAAAGCTATGGTCACGTTGGCCTGCGCATCGAAAAGCCGGCCGATGTGGAACCGGCGATACGCGAAGCGTTTACCAAGCACAAGGATAGGTTGGTGTTTATGGATTTCATTACCGATCAGACGGAAAACGTATGGCCGATGGTGAAGTCGGGCCGCGGCCTCACCGAGATGTTGCTCGGTTCAGAAGACCTATAAGGAGAGAAAATAATGAAACATGTCATTTCTATCCTTCTGGAAAACGAACCTGGCGCGTTGTCGCGCGTAGTGGGGCTTTTTTCGGCGCGTGGCTACAACATTGAAACCCTGACGGTGGCTCCTACCGAAGATTCCACGATGTCGCGCATGACGATCGTGACTGAAGGCTCGGACGAGGTCGTCGAGCAAATCACCAAGCACCTGAATCGCCTGGTGGACGTCGTCAAGGTGGTGGATCTGTCCGAAGGCCCGCACATCGAGCGCGAACTGATGCTGATCAAAGTGCGGGCGGTGGGCAAAGAGCGCGAAGAGATGAAGCGCATGGCGGATATCTTTCGTGGCCGTATCATTGATGTCACCGATAAGGTCTACACCATTGAATTGACAGGGGTGCAAGAAAAAATCGAAGCCTTTATCGGCGCGCTGGATCGCAGCGCGATTCTGGAAACCGTGCGTACCGGAGTCTCGGGCATAGGGCGCGGAGAACG
>JBDTLC010000098.1:0-5690 GCA_039935015.1 Paralcaligenes sp.
CTGGCGTGTATAGACTCCAGGGTGTGGCAGCTTTCGATCCAGGGCTCGGCACTGAGGTATTCCAGATTGATCCAGACGCTATGTTCTAGGGCCATCCGTCGGATAAAACCTTCGGGTGGGTCGCAGGCGAACGCTTCGATCACGACTTGACAGGGCTGCAGGTCGGGTGGATGCGGGGTCCAGTGAACCAGGTCGACCCGCCCGACAATTTGCCGATCTTGTGTCGGGTCGACGCGGGTTTCGATTCTGGCGAAACTGCGCAGATCGTCGACCCATAGGCGTACGCGATGGCCGCTGGGCAAATCGGCCAACTGCCTCGCTAGTCGCCAGGAGACGCCGATGTCACCGAAATTGTTGATGACCCGGCAGAAGATATCGAAGCTGAGCGAAGGGGTGATCGGGCTAGAGTCTATGAGGAGTGTGATGTTTTTTTGGGGAAGGAGCGGCGTGGGGTGGCACCCACAAGGGGTGCCGCTACATGAGCCGCCATGACGTTTTTGTAGTGGCACCCCGGTGTCATATTTAATGAAAATGAACGGGGTTTACATCGATTTCTTCAGGAAGTTCGGGATGCATCATCTCGCCGAGCGGGCTGGGGAAGTAAGGCGCCCCACAGTCGCTGCAGAACTCAGCTGGGTAAAGGCCTGGCAGGCGTCGCGTGTCGTTGACACCCAGTTCTTTCAGAAGCGTGGAAACGTCTTCGGGCAGGTCAGTTTGTGCCCCATTAGTACTTTCGACGGCCGCCTCGTCCTTGCTTAGAATGGGCCAGATGCATCCGTAGATCACGTCGTTACTATGCTGGGTGCTGAAGCCGATTCGGTATTCTTCAATCAAGCCATCGCCGCAGCCAACAACGGCCGCGCGCAAATCGTTGGCATTTAACGCAGCCACTGTTTGCAGCCAGGTGACAGAAGCTTTCAGCGCCAGGGGGCGTAGATGGCGATCCGCTTCACGGTTGCTGATGTAATAGGCGTCGGGTGCAAGGTGTTCGAAATTGCATCCTGTAAATAACGGGGCCAGGGTTTGGGCATTATCGTGGGACCAATCGGCAAAGCATTTTTCGCGCGTTGCGGCATGACCCAGTTCGGTTGATTGCCAGCGAAACAGCGCTCCGCCTTTGGGTGTCACGATAGCGCCGACAATGAAACGTGCGTCGGCCAACATGCCCTGCGAATCGGTGGCGGTCTTAATAAGGGACGAGCCAGGTCCGGCGTTAAGTGCGGCCAAACCCAGGTGCCGGGTCCAAGCCCAGGTTTCCTGGAAAGACTGCGGCATTTGGTCGAAGCAGACTAATTGGGGGATGAGAGACATCCTTGCTTCGTCAGCCAGAATATGAGTGCGCAATTGCTTGTCGAGCGCGTGTAGCACCGTTTTGCTTAAACCTCCCTCGGGCAGCTGATAGCGTGTCCAGGCCACAATCGGGGCCGAGAACAGAAGCGCGTCGTACTCGACGCCATCGACGGTCAGTTGAGTAGACTCTGACAGCGTTTCAGATTGTTCGACGAGAATTTCGTAGGCATTCAGGTTTTTCTCGACGAGATGTTCAAGCGCCGTTTCAATCGCCTTGTTCTTGCGGCCTTGCAACAGTTTATTGATATGTGCACTTAGCAGATTTTCCCAGTAGATGTCTTCCAGACGACATCCGGACAAGGCTAGCGACCCCGCCAGCGCAACTAAGAGCTGAACGTCGCGAGACTGGCGCGGGGCGCGGGAGGCGGCGGGTGTGCGTGGCATGTGCAGGGTCAGGCGGCCAGCAGATCGCGCAGCACATAGGGCAGGATGCCCCCATGCTGGTAGTAATCGACCTCGGTGGAGGTATCGATGCGCAACAGCACTTTGACGTCCTGGCTTGATCCGTCGGTGCGGTGAATGGTGAGGGTCACGTCTTGTTGCGGCTTGATGCCTTGTTCGATGCCAGAAATATCGAAGGTTTCGCGGCCTGTGATACCCAGCGAATCGGTGTTGTCCTGATCCTTGAATTGAAGTGGCAGTACGCCCATACCTACCAGATTGCTTCGATGTATGCGTTCGAAGCTGCGTGCGATGACAGCCTTGACGCCCAGCAGTTGTGTCCCTTTGGCAGCCCAATCGCGCGACGACCCTGTGCCGTATTCTTCGCCGCCGAAGATGACAGTGGGCACGTCAGCGGCCACGTATTTCATGGCGGCGTCGTAAATCGATAAGCGCTCGCCCGAAGGTTGGTACAAGGTCTCGCCGCCCTCGAAGCGGCTGCCGTCGGGGTTGACCGGAATCATCAGATTTTTGATGCGTACATTGGCGAAGGTGCCGCGCATCATGACTTCGTGGTTGCCGCGCCGCGAGCCATAGCTATTGAAGTCTTGTTTGGCTACGCCGTTTTGTTTGAGCCATAGGCCTGCAGGCGAGCTTTCTTTGATGGAGCCAGCCGGTGAAATATGATCGGTGGTGACGGAATCGCCAAAGATAGCCAGCACGCGCGCGCCGTGCACAGCCGGCATGGCTGCGGGCGTCATGCCGAATCCCTCGAAGAAAGGGGGTTCGGCAATATAGGTGGACTCGGGCCAGTTGTACACATTGCCGTCGATGCCGCTGATCTCTTTCCAGAGTTTGCCCGGGTTGGTTTTGATTTGGCTGTAATTTGCCTGAAATGCGACAGGATTCATGGCTTTGCCAAGTAAGGCCTGCACTTCGGCGTTGGTGGGCCAGATATCACCCAGCCACACATCGCCGTGCTTGCCTTTGCCTACGGGCTCGGTCATGAGGTCGCGCAGCATGGTGCCGGCCAGCGCGTAGGCGACGACCAGCGGTGGCGACGAAAGGAAATTGGCTTTGATGTTGGCGTGAATACGTGCCTCAAAATTGCGGTTGCCCGAAAGCACTGCGCAACAGACTAGATCATTCTGAATAATGGCTTCGTTCATGTCGGGTGTCAGGTCGCCCGAGTTTCCAATACAGGTCGTGCAGCCGTAGGCGGCGAGGTCGAACCCAAGTTTTTCCAGATAGGGCAGCAACCCCGTTTTAGTGAGATATTCAGTGACAACCCGCGATCCGGGAGCCAGCGAAGTTTTGACGTAGCTGGGGACCTTGAGCCCCGCTTCGACGGCCTTCTTGGCCAATAAGCCGGCGGCCAGCATCACGCTGGGGTTGGACGTGTTGGTGCACGACGTGATGGCCGCGATGACGATGTCGCCGTTCTTGATTTTGGTGCCTGCACTCGTGATAAAGACCTGGTTGAGTTTTTCAGGCGGCTGGCTAAAGCCATTTTCGGCCGCCTTTTTAGAGTAAAGGTCGGTGAGTGTGCTTTTGACGTTGCCAACTTCGATCCGGTCTTGTGGACGCTTGGGGCCAGCCACTGAGGGCGTGACGGTGGATAAATCGAGAGTCAGAACCCTGGTGTAGGCAATGTCTTTGGCCGCGGGAATCCCATACAGGCCCTGAGCCTTGAAATAGGCTTTCAGGGCGTCAATCTCGTCTTTTGTCCGGCCTGTTCCCTTGAAATATTCGATGGTGCGGTCGTCTACAGGGAAAAAGCCCATGGTAGCGCCGTACTCGGGAGACATATTGCCGATGGTCGCCCGGTCGGTCACGGACAGGCTGGAGGTGCCCGGGCCGCAAAACTCGACGAAACTGCCTACAACCTTGGCTGCGCGCAGCATTTCGGTAATGGTCAGCACCAGATCAGTGGCGGTTACACCGCCGCGCAGTTGGCCTTTAAGTTCTACTCCCACTACGTCGGGCGTCAGGATGTACACAGGTTGGCCGAGCATTCCGGCTTCGGCCTCAATGCCTCCCACGCCCCAGCCCACTACGCCTATGCCGTTGATCATGGTGGTGTGGCTATCGGTGCCCACCAGCGTGTCTGGGTAGTACAAATTGTTTTTGGCGTTGTAATGCACGCCGCGCGCCAGGTATTCCAGGTTGACCTGATGCACGATGCCAAAGCCTGGAGGCACCACACCAAAGGTATCAAAGGCTTGCATGCCCCATTTCAGAAATTGATAGCGTTCCTGGTTGCGCTGGAATTCCATCTTCATGTTCAGGCCCAGAGCGCTTTTAGTACCGTAATAGTCGACCATGACCGAATGGTCGACGACCAGGTCTACCGGTACCATGGGCTCGATACGTTTGGGGTCTTTGCCCATTCGGGCCGCCACCGAGCGCATCGCGGCGATATCGGCCAGCAACGGTACGCCGGTGAAATCCTGCAATATTACTCGGGCCACAACAAACGGAATTTCCTCGTCACGTTTGGCATTGGGTTTCCAGTTGGCCAGTTGTTTGATGTGCTGCTCGGTCACCTTTTTGCCATCGTAATTGCGTAGCACCGATTCGAGCACAATACGGATCGAAATCGGTAGCCGGTGGACGTCCACCCCCAAGCTTTTGCCCAACGCCGCCAGCGAATAGAACTGGGCTGTCTTGCGCCCCACCTTGAATTTTTGCAAGCTATTGAAGGTATTGTGCAACATGGAGAGCTCCGTGGATGGATGGTGTTAGCATGAACCTGAGTTAGGCGGCAGGATTCTGGGTGCAGAGGCGTATCAATTGAGACCTCAGTATCGCTGCCAGCGACCATGCCATTTTATGCCTGATTGTCAAAATTTTGCAGGGCTGGTTTTTTCCATTGTGAAAAAATGGCAGCCACAAGGGCTGCCGCTACAAAAGCATATCCGTTACTCATGAAGCGGCAGCCCTTGTGGCTGCCATTTCCCGTTATCCTACCATTCTCAAACGCTGACCGCGTCAGCAATTTCCTTGAAATCTTCGATCTGGTCGAAGTTCATGTAGCGGTAAATTTGTTCGCTATCTTGGTTCAGCGCGCTCATATCGGCCATGTACTCGGCCTTGGTGGGAATTCTGCCCAGTCGTGAACAAATGGCGGCCAGCTCGGCTGAGCCCAAGAATACTTTAGCGTTTTTGCCTAATCGGTTGGGAAAATTGCGCGTACTGGTCGACATCACGGTGGCGCCTTCGCGCACTTGCGCCTGGTTGCCCATGCACAATGAGCATCCCGGCATTTCCATGCGCGCGCCGGCGCTGCCCAGAACACCGTAGTGGCCTTCTTCGGTGAGCTGTTTCTGATCCATTTTGGTCGGCGGGGCAACCCACAGTTTGACGGGAATGTCGCGCTTGCCTTCGAGCAGCTTGGAGGCTGCGCGGAAATGCCCGATATTGGTCATGCAACTGCCTATGAATACTTCGTCGATGTGCGTGCCGGCAACATCAGATAACGTTTTGACGTCGTCGGGGTCGTTGGGGCAGGCCAGAATGGGCTCGTGTACATCGGCCAGATCAATATCGATGACAGCGGCGTATTGTGCGTCTGCATCGGGTTCGATCAGTTGCGGATTCGCCAGCCACGCTTGCATGCCCTTGATGCGGCGGCCCAGCGTGCGTTCATCTTCGTAGCCGTTGGCAATCATCCATTTCAGCAAGGTAATGTTGCTATTGATGTATTCGATAATGGGTTCTTTGCCCAGGCGCACGGTGCAGCCGGCGGCCGAGCGTTCGGCCGACGCGTCCGACAGTTCGAATGCCTGTTCAATCTTCAGATTGGGCAGCCCTTCGATTTCCAGGATTCGACCCGAGAAAATATTTTTCTTGCCCTTTGTTTCAACCGTAAGCAGGCCCTGCTTGATGGCATAAAGCGGAATGGCATTGACCAGATCGCGCAATGTGACTCCCGGCTGCAGACGGCCTTTAAAACGCAC
>JBDTLC010000099.1:0-47861 GCA_039935015.1 Paralcaligenes sp.
CAATCCGCTACGCCGCAAAGGGCTAAATCCAATACCAGCAGAAGTCGAATCCCAGCACTAATTGCCAAACACCCGTAAAATCGCAAGCTCAACGACTAAAAAATTCTGCGATGACTCCCAAGCACGCCCGTTACACAACCTTAAGCCAGAACTCCGAATTGCTCAAAGGCCTGTTGCGAGGTATCGAAAAAGAAGGTTTACGCGTTGACAACCAAGGGATTCTTGCCCGAACCCCCCACCCTACCGTGCTGGGTTCAGCTCTGACTAATCCCCGCATCACGACGGACTACTCCGAATCGTTGCTGGAATTGATCACCGGCACTCACAGCACCGTCGCCGCCCTGCTCCAAGAGCTCGAGGATACGCATCGTTTTGTTGCGCAGCAACTGGGCGAGGAACTGATCTGGAACCAATCCATGCCGGCGCATCTTCCCGCAGAAGCCGACATTCCCATCGCCTGGTACGGCACATCCAATACGGGCATGCTCAAACACGTATATCGACGTGGCTTGGCTGAACGCTATGGCAAGACCATGCAATGCATCGCAGGCGTGCATTACAACTTCTCACTACCAGACGAAATCTGGGAGCATTTCGACATCCGCGGATCTTCCGTTGAAGATCGTCGATCTAAAGGCTATCTGGCCGCAATCCGTAACTTCACGCGCTATTCATGGCTGCTCATGTATTTGTTTGGCGCCTCGCCTGCCGTCTCCAGCGCATTCATGCATGGTGCCAGGCAATCCTTGCAAAACCTGGATGCCGACACACTGTATCTGCCGCACGCCACCAGCTTACGCATGAGCGACTTCGGCTATCAAAACAAGGCGCAATCGGAACTGCAGCTTTGTTATAACGACATAGAAACCTTTTTAACCCGCATGTACAGGGCCGTCACCAAACCCTGGCCTGCCTACGAAGCCATAGGTACGCATCGCAACGGCGAATGGATCCAACTCAACACCTATGTGCTACAGATCGAAAATGAGTATTACTCCTCGATCCGACCCAAGCGAACCACCGGACGAGGCGAGCGGCCCGTCACTGCCTTGGCCGAACGCGGCGTGCAATACATAGAAGTACGGTGTCTGGACATCGACCCTGAATCACCTATCGGCATTTCCCCGCAGACCAGCTATTTCATGGACGCCTTTCTGCTTTTTTGTGTCACGGAGGAAAGCCCTTTTTTCCCGGAAGACGGTACATGCCGCCACAGCCACAACAATTTCAACAAGGTCGTCAAGGAAGGCCGTAAGCCGGGCCTGCAACTGGTCAAATCCGACGACGCGGCCAGCTCGCATCAAACCGTCGGTCTATCGGAATGGGGTGCGGAACTGATCGAGCGCATCGTCCCCTACGCAGAAGTGCTCGATGCCACGCATGGCGGCCATAATTATGTACAGGCGCTAGAGGTGCAACGGCTTAAACTAAGTGACAGCGAGCAGACCCCGTCAGCCAAGCTGCTGCGGGCGCTACGTGCCGACAGCATCAGCCTGCACGACTACACCTTGCAACAAAGCCGGCGGCACCGCGACGCACTGCGCGCCAAGCCATTGGGCGCCGCGCTGCAGCACGAACTGATTCAGTTGGCCGCGCAGTCGATACAGGAACAGACGCACCTGGAACAGAACGACATTGAAGATTTCGATACCTATGTGGCCCGTTATCACGCGGCCCTTAAATACCCTTGAGACACCTTGAGTCTGGCGTTGGCCCTCTTTATACGTCCGAAACGTGCGAGCCACGATGGGCATTTCGGCGTTCATTCTCGTTTTCGGAATAAAACAAGCGCTTTCTCTCGTACATGCTCTTATCCGCTCTTTGCATAGCCAGCTCGAGCCGTTCCCCATCCTTAGCCGTGGCGTACCCCATGGAGATCGAAAGCGTCGTGGCTGAATAGTATTGGTTATTCAGTGCCACCAGGGCAACAACCTCTTCCATGATGTCGGTCGCGCCCTCTTCGTCAGTCAAAGGAAGCAAGATCGCAAATTCATCGCCCCCAATGCGCGCAGCGCAGCCGGGCTTGGTGACGGCCGCGTCCAGAACTTCCCCAAATCGACGCAATAAGTCATCGCCCGACGCATGCCCAAGCGCGTCGTTAACCATCTTCAGCCCGTTCAGATCGATAATAATGATGCTCGCAGGATAAAGCTTTTTCCGCTCAATCCGATTAAGCTCATCGACATAGAAACTCCGATTGTGCTGCTTGGTCAAGGAATCGTGCTTGCCCAGAAACTCAAGATATGCCTCCGCTTTTTTTCGCGCGGTAATATCGGTAAGCGCCACCAGCACCAGGCCCCAATCCTCTTCATGGCCAGGAAGCACCGAAAACTGCAGGTATAGATACAGTTGATCTCCGGTAAGCGTGTAATTGACTACCTCACGCTGTTGAAGTAACTTGCCCTCCCATAGGTCAACTAGCTGCTCACGAAAATGCGGATACATATCTTCGTGAAATATTTTGTCCAGATTATTCAAAAGTGTTGTCTGATCCGGGGCCATAAACAACCCAAGAGTGGTCTGATTTACATTGATCACCCTGATCTCTTCAACGCAACGAGTCACAAATTCCGGATGAACATCGGTGAACGTGCGGAAATCCGAAATGCCTGCACGACGAATCTCGTCGAACAGGTGTCGAATCGCACTGAAATCTTCGACCCACAGCGACACGGGTGAATGCCGGAACAGGCCTTGTGCATAGGCTTCGCTGGCCGCCAGCTGGCTTTGAACGGACAATCGTTCAGTAACATCTTCCACCGCCACCAGCACCCGGCTCCAATCGTCGGGCTCATCACCCAACACGCTACCTCGTATCTGTACGTCTAGGCGGCGCCCCGAAATGGTGTAGTTCACACTATGGCCAGTAAAATGACGCTGGCCATTCCATAACTGCACCAACTCACCAATCAAACCGGCCAGCATCTCGCCCCGGAATATCCGGTCAAGATTCTGTTTGAGATGCTCCAGATCATTCGCTTCGAACAGATTAAGCGTGCGACGGTTCACATTGCGCACTTGCATTTGCTGGGTACACTGTTCCACCAAACGGGGATTGGCCAGCAAATGACCGCCCAGATTGCTTATCCCCTCGGCCCGCCATTGGGCAAACAGTTTCTGAATGCCGCTGTAGTCCTCCAGCCAAAGCGAGGCTGGCGCCATATCGAACATATCTCCGTCGCCATCTATCTGGTCCACTCGCTGCAGGATCTTTGATAAGCGACTATCCGTTTCTCTCATAGAAAAAGACCTTAGCTCTTAAATACGATGAAATTGGTTCCGTCTATGGAGCCACAACTAAAATTTCGTAACCACGCAGTATGGCGGTACAGTGCGGTATGGCGGCGCAGATTACGCAAGCGGATTATATCCGGCTAATTTTAGCGCCATGGGTGATCAGGCCGCCATGGGCACGCTCTTCTACGATAAAAGCCATAACGGAGAACATATTCATGACGTCTGCGACCACACCTCAGCCATCACCCGAGATCAACGCTCCCCATTGGGTGCCTCATGCGCGTCTCAAGGCCTGGGTGACGCAAATTGCCACGCTGACACAGCCCGACCACATCGAGTGGTGCGACGGTTCGCAAGAAGAATATGATCGCTTATGCGAACTGATGGTGCAGGCCGGTACCTTCCAACGCTTGAACCCAGCCAAACGGCCCAACTCCTACCTGGCCTGGTCCGACCCCGATGACGTCGCACGCGTAGAAAGCCGCACCTTTATTTGTTGCGAAAAAGAAGACGATGCCGGCCCCACCAACAACTGGACAGAGCCTCAGGCCATGCGCAAAACCTTAAATGGCTTGTTCGAGGGCTGTATGCGCGGGCGAACACTGTACGTCATCCCCTTTTCCATGGGCCCACTGGGTTCGCCCATCGCGCATATCGGCGTAGAGCTGTCAGATTCGCCCTATGTGGTTGTTAATATGCGCTTAATGACGCGAATGGGCCGCAGGGTCTACGACGTGCTGGGCGCAGATGGCGAGTTTGTGCCCTGCATACATTCAGTAGGCAAGCCCCTGGCGGCCGGCCAAGCCGATGTAGTGTGGCCCTGTAACGACACCAAGTACATCGTGCACTTCCCTGAAAGCCGCGAAATTTGGTCGTTCGGCTCGGGCTATGGTGGCAATGCCTTACTGGGCAAGAAATGTTTCGCCCTTCGCATTGCGTCCACGATGGGCCGGGACCAAGGCTGGATGGCCGAACACATGCTGATTCTGGGCGTTACATCGCCCACAGGGAAAAAAATGCACGTGGCAGCGGCCTTTCCGTCAGCCTGCGGAAAAACCAACTTCGCGATGCTGATTCCGCCCGCGTCGCTGCCAGGCTGGACAATCACAACTGTTGGCGACGATATCGCCTGGATCAAGCCCGGCGCCGATGGTCGTCTGTATGCCATTAATCCCGAGGCGGGCTATTTCGGTGTGGCGCCCGGCACCAACGAAAAAACCAACTTCAATTGCATGGCCTCGCTGCGCGAGAATGCATTGTTCACCAACGTGGCCTTAACCGATGAGGGTGATGTCTGGTGGGAAGGCATGGGACCAGCACCCAAACACTGCCTCGACTGGCATGGCAAGGACTGGACGCCAGATTCGGGCCGCACGGCAGCTCACCCCAACGCTCGCTTTACCGTAGCGGCTGTGCAAAACCCTGCCATCGACCCTGACTGGGACAACCCCGCCGGGGTGGTTATTGACGCATTCATTGTAGGCGGACGCCGTTCTGACACAGTGCCCCTGGTGACCGAGGCGCGTAATTGGATCGAGGGCGTATACATGGGCGCCACGCTAGGCTCGGAGACCACCGCAGCAGCCACAGGCGCGCAGGGCGTGGTGCGACGTGACCCTTTCGCAATGCTGCCGTTTTGCGGCTACAGCATGGGCAGCTATTTCGCGCACTGGTTGAAACTAGGAGAGCAGTTGCAGGCGGCGGGTGCAACGATGCCGCGCTTTTTTTGCGTAAACTGGTTCCAGACCGATGACCACGGCAAGTTTATTTGGCCCGGATTCGGTGAAAATATGCGCATTCTTAAATGGATGCTAGAACGCATCAACGGCTCGGCCCAGGGCGAAGACAATCTATTCGGCATTTCGCCTCGTTACAAAGACATCACCTGGGACGGGCTCGATTTCGACATCGATAAGTTCAAGCACATCACGGTGATCAATCGTGCTGCGTGGCGCAAAGAACTTGGCCTGCACGCAGATCTGTTCGATAAGCTTAAAAAACGCCTGCCTACGGAACTGCACAATTTACAAAATCGCCTCAGTGGACAACTTGAAGCCTAACGTCTCCCGTCAGGTAATGCCGCGGCCCGCCCAATCTTTTTGAGTATCCGCATCAATCCCCAGAGCCGTCAGGATCGGCCCGGTATCCTGACCCAATTTCGGCGCGCGACGCTCAACCCCTCCTGGTGTCGCACTGAGTTTGGGCACAATGCCGGGCAGTTTGACCGGAGTGCCGTCAGCCAGCTGACTATCCAATATCATCTGACGCGCCAAGTAATGAGGATCCGCGCAAATGTCGGCAATATCGTAAACACGCCCCGCCGGTATACGTGCCTGATGCAGCGTGGCCAGAACTTCATCCAGTGTGTGCTTTTTGGTCCAGGCACCGATGGCTGCGTCGATGGCCTGCGCATGCAGCGTACGTCCATCATTGTGCGAATAAGCCGGATTTTCTGCCATATCACCGCGATCTATAGCGCACATCAGCCGCTTGAAAATGCTGTCGCCGTTGCCAGCTACCAAGGCATATTTGCCATCGGCGCACATATACGCATTGCTCGGAGTAATCCCCGGCAGGCTGCTGCCGGCCGGCTGGCGGATTTCGTTAAACACAGAATATTCGGGCAACAGGCTTTCCATCATGTTGAATACCGACTCGTACAACGCGACATCGACGTATTGGCCTTCCCCCTTATTCTGCTCGCGATGGCGCAAGGCTAACAACACGCCAATGACGCCATGAAGGGCCGACAGAGAATCTCCAATAGACACGCCCACCCGCACCGGCGCTCGGCCAGGCTCGCCGCTTAAGTGGCGCAAGCCACCCATCGCCTCGCCCACCACACCAAAACCGGGACGATCGCGATAGGGGCCGGTTTGCCCATAGCCAGACACGCGCAGCATAACCAGGCCGGGGTTGATCTCATGCAGGACATCCCAGCCCAGGCCCCAGTTCTCCAGGGTCCCAGGGCGAAAATTCTCGATCAAAATGTCGGCTGTCTCAACCAGTTTGCGCACCACGCCCTGAGCTTCTTCCTGGCGCAAATCTAGGGTCAAGGATTTTTTATTGCGAGATTGAACTTCCCACCAGACTGACGTACCGTCATGGAGCAGACGCCATTTTCTTAATGGATCACCGGTCTTGGGCGGCTCGACCTTGATGACTTCGGCACCGAACTCGCCAAGTATTTTGGCGGCAAACGGGCCAGCAATCAGTTGACCAAGTTCAAGCACGCGTATTCCGCTCAAAGGTTTAAGCATAGTGGCCCATCCTCTAAATCAAATTTGTATTTTAATAATAGACACAACCGTCAACGCACCGGCAGAAAATTGAAGAACAACAGGCCTTGCATATAGTTGATGCCTACTCGCCGCAGATTCTCGTCAAGCAGATTGGCCACCAGGTCGAGCCGGCCAATCAGGCCGCCAAATTCGCGTTCGAAACTGAGGTTGGCGATATCACCAGAAATTTCATTGGCTAGCAGCAGGGGGTGACCTGAGGCATCGCGGCGGGTCTGCAACAGCCACGCCGCAATCTCTACATTGCGAGCCGCGTTGTAGACGTGCTGCGCGTTTAGAACATCGGAAACATAAAAACGCGTCTTGCCGTCGTGCGCTTGAATAATCATATTGGCCAGGCCGAAAATAAATGCCCCCACCCGATCACCTTGATAAGTTGGGTCAAGCGCAATAGAGAGAATCTGGATATCGCGAAACCCTTTCAGATCGGGCGGCGCCTGGCCTTGCTCAATGGCCTTGTGCCCCAGCTTCAAGGCCGTTGCCAGATCGGGGGCTCCGGTCTTGCGCCACTGGGCCGGATTACGGCGATAGAGCTTTTCGAGCAGACGATTGAGGCTATCGAGATTATCGCGCATCGCGATCGTAACGGTACGGTTAAAGTCGGTTTGTGCCAACTGATCGAATGACATGGACTCGTTACGAGGGCCCGCCGATCCCGATTTAGACGAGTCGGCGCACCCAGTCAGCCCTACTCCCAGTATCAAGACCAGGCCTGCGACGCAACCCATTCTCATACCATTCTCATTTTCCTCGTACCCCCGAATTTACGGCATAGCGGACGCCCACACTCCACCCAGAGTGACTTTATCAGAAATTGGCCCCGCGTCCACAACACTACTTATGCACAGACCCACAGGTGTTGGGCCGCATAAGCACGCCAAGGCCGCCATGTTTGGGCTCGTGCGATAAGCTGGGACGGAGAATAGTCGCGCCCTTCCAGTTTCGCAATGGATCGCAGAAGAACGATGTCGGAGGCAGGAAAAGCATCGGGCTCACGCATCTGGCGCAGGGCAATATACTGCGCTGTCCATTCCCCAACACCGCGGATCAAGCATAGCCGCCGGATCGCGTCGTCCAACCCGCGGCTCGCGTCAAAGAGATGTGTATCGGCCATTGCTGCGGCCGCCACGGCCGAGAGTGCAGCGGCCCGACTGCGAGGCATTCCAAGCGAGGCCAAGTCTGCCGAGGCCAGGACCTCGGGTTCCGGAAACACATGTATCAAGTCACCGTCGGGCTGCACCATGCGGGGGCCATACGCAGCAACCAGACGCCCCGCCAGGCGTACTGCCGCAGCCACGGTGATCTGCTGCCCCAGTACGGCGCGGATGGCCAGCTCAAAACCATCCCAGGCACCCGGCACGCGCAGGCCTGGCCGCGCCTGCACCAAAGCTGCCAAGACTGGATCTTTGGCGAGATGCCCTGCAATAACAATCGGATCGGTCGCCAGGTCGAACACACGCCGCAGTCGTGCAATAACCACGGGCAATACCGACGGGTCGGGAAATCGCAGCGTCGCGCATAGCGCATTCCGATCGGCCACCCGGACGGCGACCGTCCCTTGCGCGCCATTGAATTGCACCGATCGCACATACTGGTCAGCCGTAACGCGCTCGATGCCAGGAATAGCCCGCCTGCGCAGAAACTCCAGCATATCCGGCCAGTCGTACGGCTGAAGATAGGGCAACAGAAGTTCGACTTCTGGGTGTGATCCGGCCAAGACCTCCGTCTTGCCAGGCAACGGTCTCAGGTCAGGCACGGCCTCTGGGCGGCACCTCAGGCATGGTCGGAAACCTGCCTCTTGCGCCGCCGCGGCCGTCGGATAGAAAACCACATTTGCAGACTGCGGCGTGCGCGCCGGACAAACCGGGCGACAGTAAATACCTGTGGTTTTAACAGCCGTGAAAAACCGCCCATCGAAGCGAGCGTCACGGGCGCAAACTGCCTGGTAGCAGGCATCGTGATCGAGATCCATATGAAAATACTAATGCAGAGCCACCTTTCCCGTCTAGCGGTTTTCAGGCATCGCCCAGTGCGTCGGAAAGAAAATGGATGATCTTCCAGACAGACAATAGGATAGATGAGTCCGATAAGCACCAGCGAAAAGCACTCATCGAGACTATATTTCTCATTTCACGTGCTGGAGTCTTCACGATGCTTACGCAAGTTACGCAACTATTTTTTCTTGAGCGCGTCAATACACCCACAGGACGGATGCTGATCGTCACGGACGACCTCCACCGAATGCGCGCCGCAGATTGGGAGGACCACGAGCAGCGTATGTGGACTCTGCTGCGGCAGCAATATGGCGCAAACGCCATCGAACTACTCGAGACGTCGCGCCCGTCAGCGGCGCGGCGTTCACTGGATGCCTATTTCGAAGGCGACATAAGCATCATCGACAGCCTGCCGGTCGCCACACAGGGCACAGAGTTCCAGCGCAAGGTATGGGAGGCGCTTCGTCGTATCCCGGTCGGCCATCCTATTAGCTATAGCACTCTGGCTGCCCAGATCGGCCGTCCTACGGCAACACGCGCCGTGGGACATGCCAATGGCTCCAATCCCATTTCCATCGTTGTCCCCTGCCACCGTGTCATTGGCGCAAATGCCTCATTGACTGGCTACGGCGGCGGCCTGGATCGCAAACGTTGGTTATTGGCACACGAAAGCGCGTACTCCAAGCCGCGTAGCGAATCGAATTAGCTAACGTCGGGTATGCTTGCCGTTTCAACACCTTTCAACTCTGCGCATTAACCGATGAGACGCGTATTTCCCGCCTGGACCGTTCCCGTTATCGCAATTCTCGTCCTGCAGACGACCACAGCGTTTTTGACTAGGCTCATCCCCATCGCCTTTCCAGCCATGATGGAACCATTAGGCTGGAACGGAAGCTGGATAGGGTATTTGACCGCTGCCACCACTATCGGTGCACTTTTCATCCTGATCGTCGGCACGACATTGATCCGGCAAATAGGCGGAATCCGCGCTGTTCAGATCGGCTTACTGCTGGGCGCGGCAAGCGTCGTTCTCTTTCTTTTCCCTTCGCTCCTCCTCGCTCTTGCGGGCAGCTTCATGATAGGCCTGAGTTATGGCACGGCAAGCCCCGCAGGCAGTGAAGTGCTGCAACGATTTTCACCCCCGGAGAGCCGGAATCTGGTCTTCTCGATAAAACAGGCGGGTGTGCCGTTGGGCGGAGTCATCGCGGGCCTGACCATACCTCCGCTGATCGATCTGGCCGGATGGCGCATCGCACTGCTTGCGGCCGCCCTACTGGTTATCGTCACGACGTGTATCACCTGGCGCCTGCACGGCCGGGTCGATGAGCCTGCCGTGCGAACCAAGTTATACACTTGGCCCAACCGCAAATCGATCCGCAATCTCGGCATACCTTTGAAAGCACTGACGCGCGGGCCAGGTTTGCCCAAGTTGGCGACGGCAGGTTTCCTGCTGGCGACCACCCAAAGCTGCTGGTTCACCTTCATGGTCATCTACTTGGTCGACGACTTGCACTATTCGCTAAGCTTGGCGGGCGTAGTTTTCGCGATTATGCAGGGTGCCGGTGTCGCAGGCCGAATCACACTGGGCTGGCTCGCCGACCGAATCGGCTCCGCGCCCCGGACTCTGGCCATTACTGCCGTGGGTTCCGCCCTGACGACTGCACTGCTGGGCATGAGCACCGAGGCATGGCCGCTATGGGCCATAATCTTGCTTTCGGCCGCGGCGGGGGCCACAGCCGCCAGCTGGAACGGAGTACAAATTGCCGAGGTCGCGCGCCGCTCACCACCCGAACTCGTGGGCGAGACAGCCGCAGGATCGTCCATCATCGTCTATTTGGCCAACATGGTCGCGCCCGTTGCCTTTGCTTCGTTCGTCGCCATCACAGGGCGCTTCGACCACGCTTTCCTGGCCACGGCCGGTTTCAGCCTGCTTTCTTTAGTATTTCTGGCTGGCCTGGATGGGAAGGTGGTGAAGGCAGCAGAAAACTTTAAATAGCCGCATCGCAAGGCAAACCTGACCACCTTGCCAAGCCGCCGCTTCAATTCAGCACATGGATGGGCTGTCCGTCGCCCCAGGCGGTAATGGCCTTGACTGCATTCTGATAAAACGCCCGAAAATTCTCCGGGTTGACGTAACCCAGATGGGGCGTGAGCAAAACGTTGTCAAGCTGTCGAATCGGATCATCGGCTGCCAGCGGTTCTTCCGGATAAACGTCTAAGCCGGCTCCGGCTATTTTCTTGTCTTTCAGCAAGCGGCATAAGGCCGCCACATCCACTAGACCGGCGCGCGACGTATTGACCAGGTACGCACTTGCTTTCATCGCATCCAGCGATTGCGCATCGACCAGGCCGCGAGTACTTGCGCTCAACACCAGATGCAGACTGACGACGTCGGACCGACTAAACAACGTATGTTTGTCGACACGACACACGCCAGCTTGCGCAGCGCGCTCATCGGTCAGATGCGGGCTGTATGCCAACACGCTCATGCCAAAGGCCTTGCCGGCTAAAGCCACGGACTGGCCCAGCTTGCCCAAACCCAGCACCCCTAGAGTCTTGCCGGCAACGATACCTGGCAACCGGGTTTGCCACAGGCCCGATCGCATCGCGTGATTTTCCGCAGCCATGTTCTTGAACAAGCCCAAAATGTGCGCCCAAGCCAGTTCTGCCGTGGCGGCAACTGCCTGCGGACTGCCTGGCGCGCCGCACACGACGACCCCTTGCGCCTTGCAAGCCGACATATCCATGCTTAGATTACGCATGCCGGTCGTTACCAGCAAACGCAAGCGGGGCAACTGCTGCAGCAACTCCAACGGAAACGGGGTGCGCTCGCGCATGGCCACAACAACGTCGAAGCCGACCAAAGCCGCCACCCTTTCATGCAAGGCTTGCGGTAGCGTTTCAGTAAACACAGTAAGTTGCAGGCCGCTGCCCAATGATGACCAATCGGCCATGTGTCGCGCAACATCCAGATAATCGTCGAGTACAGCTATTTTAATTTCCACAGGAATGGCCCACTATTTGTTAATTCAGGCTGTCGAGCTTTTCCCGCAAATTTTCCAGCGGCAAAGCACCGTTGACACGGGTGCCGTCAGCAAAGAAGATGGCAGGCGTGCCTTGTATCATCAGCTTTTTGCCCAGTGCCAGAATTTGCTTGACGGGTGTGTCGCACACGGCCGAGACCGGAGCCTTGCCATTTACCATCCAGTCGGTCCAGGCGCCGGTCCGATCTTTCGCACACCAGACATCGCGGGCCTTGATTGCCGAATCTGGCGACAGAATTGGCAGCAAGAACGTGTAGACCGTGACGTTGTCGATATCCTTCAACGTGTGATGCAGCTGCTTGCAATATACACAATTGGGGTCCTCGAAAACCGCCATCTTTCGCGCGCCTGTGCCCTTGACCTGCTTGATCGCCAGATCCAGCGGCAATGACGCAAAAGACACTTTCGAGAGCGCAGCCAGACGCTCCGAAGTGAGGTCGACACGGGTCTTCGCGTCGATCAGCGAGCCCTGCAGCAAATAGCTGACCTGTGCGTCGGTATAGATCACGTCCATGCCAATCTGCACCTCATACAAACCGGGGAACGGCGTTTCTCTAACGGCCGTCACCTCGACTTCGGGAAATCGGGTCGAAAACACGCTCTTGATGGTATCCATCGTGGCATTGCCCTGCGACGCAGGTAGAGATTCCGCCAGTGGGGCAGGTGTGGCACTGACAGTTTGCGCATGCCCGGGCACGCCTAAAAAGCCCAGACCAGCACACAAAACCATTCCCAGGTACGTTGAGAACCGCATACTCATAAAAACTCCTGATTCTTTGCCAGGCACCAGGCCCACAGGAGCTAATGCCCCGATGCGCTCGCAATCAAAAACCGTTTAACAAAAGGCAGCCGATCAACACATTGCATGCCCATATTGCGTGCCCACGAGACAGGTGCCGACTGGGCAGCAAACAGGCGATGCAAACCATCGGTGGCTATGCGCATGGCCAACATCGGTTCGGCACGTGCGCGACGATAGCGTTGTAACACACGATAATCCGCCACACTGCGATAGGCTTCTTTCTCGCCCAGCACACGCAGCAGTTCCTGCACATCAGCTAACCCCAGATTCAAGCCCTGGCCAGCCAGCGGGTGAATCCGGTGGGCCGCGTCGCCCACCAGCGCCACACCCGGCGCGATCATATCGCTGTGCTCCAGGAACAACGGAAAGCCAAACAGCGGGCTGCGCACCTGCAAGCGTCCCAAACGTCCATCCGTCACGGCTTGCAAACGGACTTGCAGATCTACATTACGTTGCGGTTCGGGCATATCCTGCAATGCTTTAGCCAAATCCTGCGGCATGGACCAGACCATCGACACCTGATGTCCGTCGGCCGTATCGGGCATGGGTAAAAGTGCCAGAACGCCATCGGCGGTGAACCATTGCAACGCAATTTGCTGATGCGCCAGTTCAGACGTCAAATGCACGACCAGGCCGATATCGCCGTATGGTCTGGATCGGCTGGAAATGCGCGCGGCATGGCGCAGTGGCGAACTTGCGCCGTCGGCTCCGACCAACAGGTCGGCCGCAATGCGCTGGCCCGATTCGGTTACCACGACACCGGCTTGGATCTCGTGAAATGATTCAGGCTGCCAGCGTATGCCATACACCTGTACCGCCTGCTGCAACACGCGTTCAATTTCACTGGATTCAACAATCCAGGCCAGAGTCGTTTGAGCGGCCTGCCACGCCTGCAAGGTGACGCAGCCATCGGCATCGCCATACACTTCCATACCCTCGACCGGTGTCAGCCGGGCTGAATCGAGCATGCTCCAGACACCCAGATCGGCCAGAAACTGCTGGCTGACCGTTGAAATGGCATACACCCTCGGGCAAAATACATTGGCTTGGGCCGGTGGCGAAGCCAATCGCGGCCCAATCAAAGTCGCAGCAAAGCCGTCTCTGGCCAACCCCAGCGCACACGCCAACCCCACAATGCCCGCACCACACACAACAACGGACTCTTTGTTCATCGCGCCGAGGGAGCTCCTGCCTGTTTGGGCCATAACACCCACATCTCGCCACGCTGTTTCATGCGCCCGGCCAGGGCGCCGGCTTCATCACCAAATCCCCAATAAAAGTCGGCACGGCCTGCTCCCTTGATAGCCGCCCCAGTGTCCTGAGCGAACACCAACCGGTCAAGCGGGCGGGCCGTAGCGGGATAAGTCGTACTTAAGTAGACGGGCGCCCCCAGAGGCACAAAACTGGTATCAACGGCAATCGCTCGTTGGCTCACCAAAGGAATACCGTAGCCCCCGCGCGGGCCCAGATCAGCGTCCGACACGGCCTCTTCGCGAAAGAAAACTTCGGCCGGATTGGCATTGAGCATTTCTTGTACGCGTCCGGGATGCAGCTTTGCCCAGGCCTTGATGTTTTGCATCGATGCCTTTGCCAAAGGCATCTGTCCCTGATCGGTCAACCATTTTCCTATCGAGGCATACGGACGACCATTGTGATCGGCATACGCCAAGCGTATCGTCTGGCCCGAAGGCAATAAGGCGCGACCCGACCCTTGTACAGTTAGAAAAAACGCCTCTACAGGATCATTGACCCATACAATGACGGGCGGCTGCTTTGGCGAGGCCGCTATTTCGGCACGGGTGTCGTAGGGAACTACGCGTTTGCCAACCAGCTTGCCGCGTATACGTTTGCCGGCCAATTCCGGGTAAACAGAACCCAGATCGATGGTCAGTAAATCACTAGGAGCCGCGTACAAGGGCCATTGATATTGGCCGCCGCGTGTACGCGAAGCACGTACCAGCGGTTCGTAATAGCCCGTCACAGTGTTGATGGCCGGGCGCCCGGCGGAATCCAGCACGTGCCAAGGCTGCAAGTGATCCTGCAAGAACCGCCGCACCGACATAGGGTCTGGCGCCGCCATTGAGATACCCGACGAAAGAACTGCGGCGCACACTGGCTGCCAAGCACGGGGAGTCGCGCGCGCCGGCATCGCAAGGGATCCGGATACAGGCCGCATCAAGCCCTTGCAATTATTGACGAATGCTTTCCAGACATGAGATAAATCATCGCTTTGCCAGCCCGGCAAAGCTGCCCAGGCCGTGGGCTGGAACTTGGCTGCCAATGCGCGCGGTGCAGTGAGCGGCATGGCACCAAGCGCAGGCACACTTAAGGGCAGTTCTGCGATATTCGGCGTCGGAGAGGGGCCGGGCGCAGGCGCCTGATTGCTTTCCTGCACGGTACTGCATGCCGCCAAAAGAGCCAACAGGAAGGAAGACAACAATATTCTTTTCATGCACTACTTTAAAAATGAGGATATCCGGACACGGATTAATGCAGTGTACGCGGCATAGCCAGCACAAATTCTTTAATGGCTACTTCGAAGGGAATGCCATTTTCACCCACGCAATGATAGGCGCCGCGCATCGTCCCGATGGGGGTGGGCAATGGACAGCCGCTAGTATATTCAAATGTTTCTCCGGGGCTTAGCAAAGGCTGCTGGCCTACCACCCCCAGACCTCGAACCTCTTGCACCCGCTCCTGGCCATCGGTAATGATCCAGTGACGGCTAATGACCTGAGCCGCGTGTTCGCCGCTATTGGTAATGCGTACTGTGTAAGCAAACAGGAACTGCTGCTCGCTGGGTTCAGATTGCTCTGGCAGGTATTGCGGAGTCACGGTAATAGTCAGATCGTAAGGTTTCACGAGGAGATCCCGAATTAAGCGATTCACGGTGTAAAAAGACATTCAACGCCAATCTGTAATAATGGCGCATACTCGATTCTATTCTCGAACTACGGATTCAGTTGACGCCCATGCCCGCCACCCGCATTGCACCCAGCATTCTGGCCGCCAACTTCGCCTGTCTGGGCGAAGAAGTCCGCAATGTCATTGCCGCTGGCGCGGACTGGATACACTTCGACGTCATGGACAACCATTTTGTTCCCAACCTGACAATGGGTCCCATGATATGCGAGGCCATAAAACCCTACGCCACGGTACCCATCGACGTCCACCTGATGGTCGAGCCGGTAGATGACATTATCCCGCAATTTGCCAAAGCCGGCGCCCACATCATTAGTTTTCACCCCGAGGCTTCACGCCACCCCGACCGCTCCCTGGCTCTCATCAAAGAACATGGTTGCAAGGCGGGGCTGGTGTTCAGCCCCGCCACGCCGCTCAACTGGCTGGACTATGTCATGGACAAGCTCGATGTCGTGTTGCTAATGTCCGTCAATCCGGGGTTTGGCGGCCAGCACTTTATTCCGGCGACGCTGGGCAAGTTGGCCCAGGTGCGGCAAAAAATCGATGCCTGGCGCGACGCCGGTGGCCAAGATATCGCCCTTGAGGTCGATGGTGGCGTCAAGGTTGACAATATTGCCGCCATACGCACCGCGGGCGCCGACACCTTTGTGGCGGGCTCTGCTATTTTTGGCCACGCCGATTACAAGGTGATCATCGATGCGATGCGCAGCGAAATCACCAAGGCAGAATCCATCTCCGTGTAGCGGCACGCCTTGTCAACGGCACCCCACCCTATTCGCCAAAAATGGCAGCCACAAGGGCTGCCGCCACAGGAGCCACAGGCACACATTTGTTGTGGCACCCTTGGTGGCTGCCAACAATGAAACCAACGCTGTAAAATCCAATACGTGCGAATTCTTGAAAGCGATGATATAGTGTGGTCTATTCGAAGCAACGGCCCGCTGTGCGGGCAAGCACAAAAACACTTCTATATTCAACCAACACCATGACTGCCGCTACCTCCTATTGCTCTACGCCCCGCGCCTATTGGCGCTGGTGGCGTTTGTGTTCTGGGTAGCGGTAATTCTCGCCCGGCCTTCAAGACTACGTCTTTTTCACGCCGACAGCATTACCTGAAATCTACGCCCGGAACTCAATTTGGCCGGGCTTTTTTGATTCCTGCCCGGTCTGTATGTAAAGCTGCACCACATCGAGACTACTATGACAGAAATCGAATTCCAGGCACTGGCCGCACTGGGTTACAACCGAATCCCTCTCATCGCCGAAACCTACGCCGACCTGGATACGCCGCTGGCCATCTATCTGAAGCTGGCCCATGCCGGACCCGAAGGCGGACGCAATAGCTGCCTGCTAGAGTCGGTCGTGGGGGGCGAACGCTTTGGACGCTATTCATTCATAGGCCTGCCTGCCAAGACCGTGATCCGCTCATCGGGCACACGCACTGAAGTGCTGCACCGAGGCGAGGTGGTGGAAACCTACGAAGGCGATCCGCTGGACTTTATTGAAAGCTACCAGCAGCGCTTCAAGGTAGCGATCCGACCCGGGATGCCGCGTTTTGCAGGTGGGCTGGCCGGCTATTTCGGTTATGACACCGTGCGCCATATAGAGCCCCGGCTCGGCCCGGCGACCAAACCGTTCCCAGCCGGACAAGAGGGTGGCACGCCGGACATTATGCTGCTGCATATCGACGAGCTTGTCATTGTCGATAACCTGGCAGGGCACACCTACTTGATCGTCTACGCCGACCCACATCAAGCGGAAAGCTACGCCCTGGCCAAACGGCGCCTCAAAGAACTACGCGAAAAACTGCGTACGCCCGTCGTGATCCCGTATGCCTACGCCAGCATGCAGACCAATATTCGCCGCGACTTCGACAAAGAAGACTACATTGCGGCCGTGCGAAAAGCCAAGGAGTACATTGCCGCGGGCGATCTGATGCAAGTCCAGATCGGGCAGGTTATTGCCAAGCCGTTTCGCGACTCGCCCCTGTCACTGTACCGATCTCTGCGCTCATTGAACCCATCGCCTTACATGTACTACTGGGATTTCGACAATTTCCACGTTGTGGGCTCGTCTCCGGAGATCCTGGTGCGTCAGGAAATTGTGAACCAGGAAGATCGGAAACAGTGTGAAGTGACCATTCGCCCGCTGGCAGGCACACGCAAACGCGGCGCCACCCCGGAAGAAGACGCCGTGCTCGCCCAGGAGCTACTGGCGGATCCCAAGGAACGCGCCGAACACCTCATGCTGATAGATCTGGCTCGCAATGATATCGGCCGTATCGCGCAGACCGGCACAGTTAAGGTTACCGACACCATGGCGATCGAACGCTACTCGCACGTGATGCATCTGGTATCCAATGTAAGCGGTACGCTGCATGACGGCATGAGCAACATAGATGTGCTGCGCGCTACCTTCCCCGCCGGCACGCTTACCGGTGCGCCCAAGGTGCGGGCCATGGAAATCATAGATGAGCTCGAACCCGTGCGGCGCGGCATTTATGGCGGGGCAGCGGGCTACCTGAGTTACGGCGGCGAAATGGATGTAGCCATCGCGATACGCACCGGCATCATTAAGGATGGAATGTTGTACGTGCAGGCGGCCGCCGGCATCGTGGCCGATTCCGACCCCGAAAAAGAATGGCTCGAAACCGAAGCTAAGGCGCGCGCTGTCCTGCGGGCCGCCGAACAAGTTCAATTCGGTCTGGACGAGCCCATATGATGCCGCTGGCATCGTCAGGAGAATTACATGCTATTGATGCTCGACAATTACGACTCGTTTACATACAACTTGGTGCAATATTTCGGCGAACTGGGTGAAGAGGTCAAGGTAGTGCGCAACGACCAGGCTACAGTGGCTGAAATCGCGGCGCTCAAACCCGACCACATCTGCATCTCGCCTGGCCCCTGCTCACCAGCCGAAGCCGGCATTTCAGTTGAACTGATTCAGTACTTTGCGGGTAAGGTGCCCATACTGGGCGTCTGTCTGGGCCACCAGGCCATAGGTGCTGCTTACGGTGGCAAGATCGTTCGCGCCCAGCACATTATGCACGGTAAGACATCGTCGGTTACGCATACCGGCACCGATGTTTTCAAGGACCTGCCCTCGCCCTATACCGTAACCCGCTATCACTCCCTGGCCATCGAACGCTCGAGCCTGCCCGACTGCCTCGAGGTGACGGCGCAAACCGCAGACCATGAAATCATGGGTGTACGTCACAAAACATTGTCGGTATACGGGGTACAGTTTCATCCCGAATCCATTCTTAGCGAGCACGGCCACGCGTTGCTACGCAACTTCCTAACGCTTTAACCGAGATACGACCATGACCATAACTCCTGCCGAAGCGCTCGTACGCTGCATCGAACATCGCGAAATTTTTCATGATGAAATGTTGCACCTCACACGCATGCTGATGCGTGGCGAAATGTCTCCACAAATCGCCAGCGCTTTGCTGATGGGCCTGCGCGTTAAAAAAGAAACGGTAGGCGAGATTACCGCAGCCGCTCAGGTCATGCGCGAATTCGCGTTGCCCGTGGCTACGCCAGATCCCGAAAACCTGCTCGATATGTGCGGCACTGGCGGCGACGGTTCACATACCTTCAATATTTCCACGGCGGCCATGTTCGTAGCCGCAGCGGCCGGCGTGAAGATTGCCAAGCATGGCAATCGTAGCGCCTCGTCGTCTTCAGGCAGCGCCGATGTACTGGAAGCGCTGGGCGCCCACATCATGTTAAATCCGGAACAAGTCGCTCAAAGCATTGCGCAGACCGGTATCGGCTTCATGTTCGCCCCGGCCCATCACGGCGCAATGAAGAACGTGGCGGCCGTGCGCAAAGAGCTGGCTGTTCGAACAATCTTCAATATTCTCGGCCCACTCACCAACCCTGCAAACGCCGCCAACCAGCTGATGGGAGTATTTCACCCCGATCTGGTCGGCATACAGGTGCGTGTACTGCAACGCCTGGGTTCCAAACATGTGCTTATTGTGCACGGCAAGGACGGCATGGACGAGGCTTCGCTAGGCGCGGCCACGCTGGTCGGAGAGCTAAAGGACGACAAGGTGCGCGAATACGAGATCCACCCGGAAGATTTTGGCATGTCTATGGTGTCGAACCGTTCCATCAAGGTGAACAATCGAGATGAGTCAGCCAAGATGGTCCTGGAGGCCCTGGAAAACGTTTCAGGTGCAGCTCGTGATATCGTAGCCTTTAACGCCGGCCTGGCCATCTATACCGGCAATCTGGCCGACTCTATCCAAGACGGCCTGAAGCTGTCTTTCGAAGCCATTGCTAATGGATCGGCCCGCGCTAAACTGGACGAGTTCTGCACCTACACACGGAAACTCAGCGCATGAACGATATACTTGCCAAAATCCTCGACACCAAGAAAATAGAGATATCTACCGCGCGTCAGATGCGCAGCGAAGCCGACCTTCTGCGCGAGGCAAAAAGTCGCAAGGATGTACGCGGCTTTGGCCGCGCCATCGAAGAGAAGATCGCACAGGGCAAACCGGGTATCATCGCCGAAATCAAGAAAGCCTCGCCCTCCAGAGGAGTCATACGCAAACACTTCGTCCCAAGCGAAATCGCAGCCTCCTATGCCGCGTACGGCGCAACCTGTCTCTCGGTTCTGACCGACATACAGTTCTTCCAAGGTTCTTACGACCACCTGCGACAAGCTCGCGCCGCCTGCAGTCTGCCGGTTTTGCGCAAAGATTTCATCATCGATCCCTACCAGATCATCCACGCCCGCGCGCTGGGAGCCGATTGCATACTGCTGATTGTCGCCGCTTTAAGCCCGCAGCAGTTATGTGAGTTTGAAGACGTAGCCACCGAACTAGGCATGGACGTGCTGGTCGAGATTCATGATCGAGCTGAACTGGATGTCGCACTCGAACTGCACACGCCATTATTGGGCATCAACAACCGCAATTTGCGCAGCTTCGAAACCTCGCTGCAAAATACTCTGGATCTGCTGCCTGCCGTCCCACCGCACAGGCGAGTCATAACCGAAAGCGGCATTCTTAAAGCCGAAGATGTGGCTCTCATGCGCGAACACAAGGTCGACGCATTCCTGATCGGCGAAGCATTTATGCGCGCCAAAGAGCCCGGTATTGCGTTGCGCGACATGTTCAAGGCAGAATAGAGACTGCGAGCGCATGGCCGATCTGATGGCCCCCGCGAGCCGTGCCATCAGATTGATCACTAAAAGATACCTACAAAACGCACATTGTCGTTCGCCCCTGATGCCCTGGAATCCGTCTATGTTTACTGTCGCAGAATCCGACCCGAAGCTCAGTAAAGAACAGGCGGAACCACTCAAAGCGAAGCTTCGCACGAGGCTACTCAAGGCACAATACGCCCGGCTGCAGAAGGCACAGCGTGCTTTACTAATTGTGATTGCCGGCATAGAAGGTGCGGGTACAGGCGCCTCGGTCAGCCTGATCAACGAATGGATGGATGCGCGCTATATCCGCACAATGGCCTTTGGCAAAGCTACCTCTGAAGAAAAGCGCTATCCGCCGTTGTGGCGCTACTGGCAGTCTTTACCGGCGCTGGGCCACACCGGCATCGTCTTTGGCTCGTGGTACCAACCGTTGCTCAGAGAAGCCGCTAAAAAGAAACCCGATCCGGGTGTCATCCAGTGTCTCGCGCAAAGCATCCGCGAATTTGAATCTATGCTGGCCAGCGACGGCGTACAAATCGTCAAACTCTGGCATCATCTCTCGCGCGAGGCGCAGAAAAAACGTACCGATGATCTGCTGGCGGATCATGAAACCGCCTGGCAAGTTCATTCTGGCGAAATCAAGGTTCGAAAGAAATTTGCGCGCCTGCGTAACGCGGGAGAGCTCTCGATCAATCTGACTCAGACAGATTTCGCCCCATGGCAAATCATTCCCAGCGCAGATCCGGATATGCGGGCTGTTACGACCGGCCAGGCAATTCTCACGGCCTTTCAACAAAAGCCTTCTGTCGTTTATTCAAATCACGGATCCGATAGGGGGTTTTCAAAAGCGGCTGGCCATCGCGCCCTGATGGGTGCAAAAACTCCTACGCGCATCGAAAATCTGGACTATACCGCGCAGCTCGACAGTAAAGAATACGAAACGCAGTTGGCATATTGGCAGGCGCGTCTGGCTAATCTTGTGCGTCACGACAAGTTCAAGGCCCGCGCTTTGATCCTCGTCTTCGAAGGCCCGGATGCCGCGGGCAAAGGCGGCGCCATCCGGCGTCTTACTCATGCCTTCGACGCTCGTCAATACCGCATCTTCCCCATTTCCGCACCCAGCGATATCGAGATCGCCCACCCCTACTTGTGGCGCTTCTGGCGCTCTTTGCCTACTCGGGGACAAATCGCAGTTTTTGATCGGTCGTGGTATGGACGGGTGTTGGTCGAACGCGTAGAAAAATACGCGGCGCCAGCAGACTGGGAACGCGCCTACGCGGAAATCAATCAGTTTGAAGCCCAGCTGACCGACAACGGCACGGTGTTGGTAAAGTTTTGGATGGCGGTAACACGCGCAGAACAATTGAAACGCTTTCACGAACGCGAGGCATCGCCCTTCAAGAGCTTCAAGATTACGCCCGACGACTGGCGCAACCGCAAAAAATGGGCAGCCTATCTGCAAGCCGCTAACGAGATGCTGGAACGTACCGACACGGCTCGCGCCCCATGGCACGCGCTCTCATCGAACGACAAGCGACACGCCCGCGTGGCAGTGATCGAACAAACTGTCAGTGCGCTCGAAAAGGCGCTTGATACCCACTAAGGCAGACATTTCAGCCATCATGACAAAAATCAGTGATTGCCCCCTATGCCACCACACCGGCGGCAATGTGCTTTGGCAAAGCAGCCAATTACGAGTGATATCAACGTCCGATGCCGATTACCCGGGCTTGACGCGAGTCATCTGGAACGACCATGTAAAGGAAATGACCGAGCTGCCGCTCGCGCAGCGTACAGAATTAATGGCGGTGGTATGGCAGGTGGAACAAGCACAGCGAAACCACCTCAAACCCGACAAAATCAATCTGGCGCAATTCGGCAATATGACGCCGCACCTGCATTGGCACATCATCCCGCGCTGGAAGGACGACAGCCGTTTCCCCGAGGCGATATGGGCGCCGCCCTCCGCCCGCTCACCCACGCAAATCGCAGCGTGGCGAAAGCAAAGCTTGCTTCTCGCACAACAAATCACTGCCTACCACGCCGACTTGATAGCGACGCTTGCCGCTTGAACCCGAACCTTCAACCATGTCCCAATTCACCTCCGCACAGAACCCGTCGATCAGCCCACTGCTAATCCACCTTCAAAGCCTGAGCGAAGTGTGGAAAGAAATTCTGCGGGCGCCCGAACCCAAAACGGCCCTGCGCCAGCTATCGAAATTCCTCGCCGCCCGACTGGAAGCCGGAGCCGAAATCTACCCCAATAAACCACTGCGCGCACTGCACTACGTAGAACCAGACGCAGTTCGCGTCGTCATCTTGGGGCAAGATCCGTACCACGGACCCAATCAGGCACAAGGACTGGCATTCTCGGTACCCGACTCGTGCCCCCGCCCGCCGAGCCTGAGAAACATCTTCAAAGAACTCGCGCTGGAATATCCCGCTGCCGCCGCAATGCCAGGCAACGAACTATTGCGCTGGGCCGAACAAGGCGTATTACTGTTGAACACGGTACTAACTGTTGAAGCGCACCAGCCGGCCTCGCACGCCAAACAAGGCTGGGAAGTCGTCACCGACGCGATCATCAAACGGGTCGCGCAAAGCCCGCAACCCAAAGTGTTCATGCTTTGGGGCTCACACGCGCAAGCCAAGCAGCAGCTTCTGCCCACCAGTTCGCAACAGCTTATCCTCACAGCCAACCATCCTTCGCCCCTGTCCGCCCTGCGCGCACCCAAACCATTCATTGGCTGCCAGCATTTCAAGCAGGCCAACGAATGGCTAATACAAAAAGGCCAGGTGGCCATAGATTGGATCGAGGCGTAACCGCTCACGACCCATTCACTTATTTACAACATCGGGGTTTCCCTAATGGATGAATCAAGTTATAATTCCCGCACTGCAGCATTAATGCGTCGACATTTTTTTACAGCGCTCTCGCTGTGTCTCAGCAGTTGACTGACTTGTCAGCACCCATGTCGAACGCCATCGCTTCCTGACCTCCGAACCTTTCGCCGCCTGTCACTACGGTACGCGCAGCACATTAGGTTGATTTGGTCGGCACGATGCCAATCAACCTGCGCCGGCCATACATGAGCCGTCGCTACGTGTATGCGCCGTTTATTCGGCAAAGGATCACGCATGTCTTTCGAAACCCTAGGTCTCGCGCCAGACCTATTGTCCGCCGTCCTCAAAGCCGGCTTCACCGAACCTACTCCTGTCCAGGCAGCCGCCATTCCCAAGGCATTGGCCGGTCACGACCTGATGGTGTCCTCGCAAACGGGCAGCGGTAAAACTGCCGCCTTCATGCTGCCGGCGCTTAACCGCATATCCACCATGCCCGCCAACAAAGGCACAGGCGTACAAATTCTCGTACTGACTCCTACTCGTGAACTGGCCATGCAAGTCACCGATGCAACACGCTCATACGGCGCGCATCTGAAAGACTTACGTACAGCGACCGTCGTCGGCGGAATGCCCTACGCCGCGCAGCTCAAGGCCCTGTCGCGCCGCGTTGACGTATTGGTAGCCACCCCGGGTCGGCTGATCGACCATTTGCACTCCAAGCGCGTCAATTTATCGACGGTCCACACCCTGGTGCTAGACGAAGCCGATCGCATGCTTGACATGGGTTTCATCGAAGACATCGAAACCATAGTCGCCAGCACACCCTCGAACCGCCAGACACTGCTGTTTTCGGCAACGCTGGATGGCACGATTGCCCATCTGGCCGGGAAAATGATGCGTGACCCACTGCGCATCGAATTGTCCAGCCAAAAACAACAACACACCAACATTACCCAAAGCCTGCTTTACGCTGACGACAACAGCCATAAGCTGCGCCTGCTTGACCATCTGCTACGCGATGCCAGCCTGCACCAGGCCATCGTCTTTACCGCCACAAAACGTGGTGCCGATACACTGGCCGACCGATTGATCGAACAAGGTTTCTCGGCAGCCGCGCTGCACGGCGACATGAATCAACGCCAACGCACCCGTACGCTGGGCCTGCTGCAAAAGGGCCGTCTGCGCATTCTCGTGGCGACCGATGTCGCCGCTCGCGGCATCGACGTACAAGGAATCAGCCACGCCTTCAACTACGATTTGCCCATGCAAGCCGAAGACTACGTACACCGTATCGGTCGTACGGGTCGCGCCGGCCACAGCGGCTTGGCCATCACGCTGGCCACTCTGGCCGAACGCCACAAAATACGCCGTATCGAACATTTCATCGGCCAACCTATTGCCGTCCAGACGATCGAAGGTCTCGAGCCGAAGAAAACGGCCCGCCCCACCTACACGGACCGCAAAGGCACAGGCAAGAGCTTCGGCGCCCGCGGCGGCTTTGCCGGCGGCAAACCCAGCTATGGCCATAAGCCTGGCAGCGACCGTGCCTACGGCGACAAGCCTGCCTATGAGGGGAAGTCGCGCTTTGGCGACAAGCCCGCTTACGCAGGCAAACCTCGCTTCGGTGACAAGCCCGCTTACGCAGGCAAACCCAGCTTCGGCGATAAGCCGGCTTACGCTGGCAAACCACGCTTTGCCGACAAGCCGGCCTACGAAGGCCGTGCAAACGGCGCAGCGCGCACCGAACGCCCTTCATATAACGACCGGCCCCGTACCGATCGCCCGGCATTCGGTGCCCGGCCCGGCGCCGATGCAGCACAACGCGATTCGCATGTACGCGCTGAACGCCCCAGCTTTAGCGACAAGCCTATCCATGCCACACGTCCGGCATTCGGCGACCGTCGCACCGCTGCGCCTCGCACCGAGTTCGTTCGCAAGAGCTCCAGCAAACCTGCGGTGCGCGCAGCCCAGCGCGAACGATCTAGCGCTCGCCCGAGCTTCGGCGAGAAAATCGGCGCCAGCCGCGAAAAAAGCGCTGCAGAACGCGATTTCGCGTAAACAGCGTCACACCACCGCCCCTTGTACAGGGGCGATGATGAATGCCAAAGTTTGAAAAGCCTCGCACTTCACGCGAGGCTTTTTCTTGGTGCGCCACAAGTCGTACGCCCAAAGCGATAAAATGCGTGATTCGCCTTTTGTGACGCCCATGACACTGCTTGCTCGCAAGCCCTTGCTGCTTGCCTTCTTACTCGTTCTTCCCCTCTGGATCGTACTGGGCAACTTTATTGTTGCGGCCAGCGCGGCGCTTTTACTCGCCTTCCTGATCGCCATGTGTCATGCGCTCTACACGCTCAAAAAATCAGCCGGCGACAAGGCCAAACAAACTCACCACCATGACGATTAATCAACATCCTGTCACTCCCGCTGGCCTGCCTGCGCTGGAGCCCATTACGCTTGCCCACCAGCAAGCGGTACAACATTACCTGATACAGGCTATTGAACAAGCCGCCCTGGGGTTCATTCCTTTCGAAGAGTGGATGAACCTCGCGCTTTATGCACCTGGGCTAGGCTATTACGCCGCCGGATCCAGCAAATTTGCAGGCAAGCTGTCAAACGGTGATTTCACAACAGCGCCCGAACTGACGCCGCTATTTGGGCGCGTTGTGGCTCGCCAGGCCGCACAAGTATTGAAGGCCAGCAGATCAACACATATCCTGGAGTTTGGCGCAGGCACCGGTGCGCTCGCCGCCACTATCATAGGCGCCCTGCGCGAAATGGGTCTTGCTCCTCATTACCAAATACTCGAAATCTCGGCCGATTTACGTGCACGTCAGCAACAACGCCTGGCGGAATTTGGCCCATCGGTTACTTGGCTAGACAAATTGCCCGAGACATTTTCAGGATGCGTTCTGGCCAACGAGGTGCTCGATGCCATGCCCGCTACCCTGTTCCAGTGGGGCCAGGACGAACAGCTTTATGAAGTTGGGGTCAGCCTAAGCGCTATCAATGGTGACGTCAGCGCAATGACACTAGACCAATCAACCACCCGACTAGGCTACGCCGATCGTGCCATGAATAATGCCGAATCTGGTACAACACCCGCAGCCACCCCTTTTATCTACGTCGAGCGCCCCGCGTCGAAAGCGTTGCGAGAGGTCATCGCACAACGCATGCCGCCACTGGCCGGCTACCGATCAGAGATCAACATCCAAGCCGAAGGGTGGGTTAGCCAGATGGGCGATTGGCTCGAGCGCGGCGTAGCCCTGCTCATCGATTATGGCTTTCCCCAACGCGAGTACTATCACCCTCAGCGTGCGGGCGGCACCCTGATGTGCCATTTCCGCCATCATGCGCATGGCGAACCGCTGATATATCCGGGCTTGCAGGACATCACCACACATGTGGATTTCACTGCGATGGCCGATGCGGCCCTGGCAGGTGGCTTAGACGTATTGGGCTATACCTCGCAGGCTCGTTTTCTGATGAATGCAGGCTTGCCAGAATTGCTCACTGAGAGTAATGCCGAAAATGCTCAAGACCACGCAAAAACGCTGGCGTCGGTACAAAAGTTGGTTGCCGAAACTGAAATGGGTGAATTGTTCAAGGTGTTGGCAATAGGCCGCGGGATGGACGATCCGCTGATGGGCTTTGCGCTCGGGGATCGGCGTGATCGCTTGTGATTTTACGACGGGGTAACTTGCTACCTCGGCTTTGGCAGCTTGGCCAGTGCGGCCAGGCGTGCCTCACGCAATGCGGCTTTGATTTTTTTGGGCTCGCCACCGCACGATTGCGCAACCGCGCCCGCATCGATCGACCGAATGGCTGACACACGTTCACGCCACGCCGACAAGTCGACATCGACGACGCATGCAGCGGCACTGAGCAAATCCAGGAAGCGCGTCGGCTTACGCAGTGCATCGCAACGTTCAAGAAGCTCAAGCCATTCTTCAACTGAGTTGCCCGAGGGCGAGCCGTAGGGCTTTTCCGCAACCGCCCCGTCTGTATCTTTTGAGAGAGCCTTAAGCACCCACGGCAACAGCCGCGCATAATCTCGACACTCGGCCGGGGCGCGCAGATGATTGGCTAATTCCTCTGGCCTCTCAGACAAGTGGCACAGCAAGGCGAAACGTGAGGCCAAGGGTAAATTGCCCTGGGTCGCAGCAGCCAGCTGCCTGGCAATCGCCTCGTTAAATACCAAGCCTGGCATGACTCTGGCCAGAGCGCCAGTGGTGTCAAGCACTTGGAACATGCGACCAGGCTGCGAGGTCGACAAGCCCTTGACTAGTTCACGCCATACGCGCTCGGGTACCAGTGCGTCCACCTCGCCGCCCATAACCAGCTCGCGCGCCAGCGTCAGCGTTTCCGAGGCAATTGAAAAATTGTAAAAGCGCGCGGCAAAGCGGGCCAAACGCAACAAGCGCACTGGATCTTCAACAAAGGCCTGACCGACGTGGCGCAACACGTGCGCCTTGATATCAGCTTGCCCCTGAAGCGGGTCAAACAACTGACCATCAGATGCCTGGGCAATCGCATTGATAGTCAGGTCACGCCGTTTCAGGTCCTCTGCCAAAGTGACATCGACTCCGGCGTAGAAAGTAAAACCCTTGTAGCCTCGTCCTGATTTACGCTCGGTACGTGCCAGCGCATATTCTTCTTTAGTTTCAGGATGCAGGAATACCGGAAAATCACCCCCTACCGGAATAAAGCCGCGCTTGGCCATTTCCTCGGGTGAGGATCCCACCACCACCCAGTCACGATCACCAGCCGGTAAACCCAGCAAGCAATCACGCACCGCTCCGCCCACGATATAGACATCGAGCCCATGAGTGCAGGAGTCGGCCATCACGACCATCTTTACGGCAAATTTATTTTAGTATTCGGTTCGGGTGAAATCACACCCAGGCGTGCTTTCAGGGAGTTGGGTTGACCGGTAAACATGGTCGCATAATAGGTAGCGTTGGACATCACATGCTTGACGTACAGCCGCGTTTCGGTAAAAGGAATCGTTTCGGCAAATATGGCGCCTTCTACAGGCCCCTGAAGCTTGGACCGCCATAGCACTGAACGCCCAGGGCCCGCGTTGTACCCTGCTGTAGCCAGCACCTGTGAGCCATCTAGATCTTGCAGCACCATATTCAGATAGCTGGTACCTAATATCGTATTGGTGTCGAAGTCGTTGACCGAAGAAGGGGTGAAGTCATTCATGCCTATCTTGCGTGCCACCCAGCGCGCCGTGGCAGGCATGAGCTGCATCAGCCCAGACGCGCCCACACTGGAACGAGCATCGGTGATGAAGCGCGATTCCTGGCGAATCAAACCATAAACCCATGCGGGATCCAGATGGATCAAGCGAGCTTTTTCGGCTACCCGCCCTTCGAACGGAGCGATAAATCGCTGTCTGAAATCAATGACCTTTTTGGTCTGAAGCGAAGTGTTCACCACTCTGTCGAAAATGTGCTCTTGCCGGGCCAGTTCGGCGGCAGCCAGCAACTGTCGGTCGCTCATGCCGCGCAGGTTGAAGTTCCACTCTGGAACAGCCTCGGGGCGCCACCCAAGGCGAAACAACTTAATGGCTCGCTGCAAGCCCACGTTGGATCGCGCACCGGCCAGCTCAACCGCCGTCAGGGGAGCGGGAAATGGCGGTATCGATATGGGACGGCCAAGCTCTTCATTGGCCAACTGGCCGTAAAAGTCCAGATTATTTTCAATCGACGTATAGCGCGCCTGGGCACCTGTGTGATCGCCCTGTGCGGCCAGCGCACGGCCATACCAATAGGTCCATACCGGCTCAGCGCGCTGCCTCTGAGACATTTTATCGATCGCTTTCCCAACCTGCCGCCAGTCGATCTTGCCCTGCCTGAGTTCGGAACGCACTTGCCAGTCGTGGTTGGTATCAGTCATGGGCACATCGCCTGATCGCCTGTACCATGTCACCGCCTGACCTTCCAGATTTAGTGCCGAGGCTAGTCCGAATTGCCCCCACACCCACTGCAGATCGGCGCTGGGCACTGATCGCGACCATTGGCTTTCTACATAGCCTGCTGCGGCGGGCCGATCGGAGCTTCGGGCCAGGCGCGACAAAGCCAGAGTAACCAGCTCAATCTGCGCCTGCGACGTGGGCGCTTTCTGCGATGTCAGCCATTTTCGGGGGTTTTGCATCAATGCCCGATACGCAGACATTTCTGACGGTGAAAACATCAGCCCAGCTAGCCGTTGTGCATCGCCTGTCTTACTGGTTTCGAGCGTTGCGCGCAACAAGGGATCAAGCTGCTTCCAGCCCACCGTCCCGGCTAAAACCTGTTGGCCAAGAAAGGCCCAGCATGACTGCCCTGGTGCAAATACCGCCATGGTCTGGGCGGCGGATACAGGCCGTCCGGTAGCGGCCTGCGCCTGCATTTGCGCACATTCAATCTGTGCATTACCCCCCACAACCGGGCCTAAATTGTTGACAGTAGCGTAGTCGCCAGCCCTGGCGGCGGCAACAATCCAATCGCCTTTAAGGCGATTGACTAAATATGCGTCGCGGCTGCTCGAAAGAAACTCTTGCAACATCGCGGTAGGGACGGTTGCAGTAGGATCGGCCAATTGCTGCCGCAAATACCAATAGGCCGGATAGTCGCCCAATAAAGAATCGCCTTTGGCCAACGGCACCAGGCTCGCCAGGCTGTCCCACTGACGGCTTTGCATGGCGGCGCGGGCGTCCACCACGGCCTGCTCGGCCTCGGGCGACGACACTACTAATAACGGTACGGGCTTCGTAGCCGCAGGCAACGCTTGCTGCGCAACGGGAGCCTGGGACGCAGCGGTATCTACCGCATTGTTGGGAAGTTTTGCCCCGGCGCAACCCGCAAGGCCTAACGATAAAGCCAGCCACCAGCTCCTGAGCGATAGGGCACCAAAAGGTCCGCCAGAAAAATTTCGAGTTTTCTGATACCGTTGTTGTCGCTTCAATAACATCTTATTCGGACTCCAATCACACCGCTCATGAATAACAGCCTAGAGAATAACGCAGTCCCTCTTCGCACGCGACTAAAACAGTTGCGCAGCGAACTTAGCCCCATCGATAGCCACCGAGGCGCTTTGCTAATCAGAGGTCGACTGTTTACTTGGCTGGCCACGACCCGCGCCAGGTTGCTGGCTGCCAACCGGCCGGCCCCAAAGCATATCGCCGCCTTCTGGTCTACAGACCAAGAGCCCGAACTCCAGCCACTACTACGGCAATGGGTCGAAGAAGAAGGGTTTACGGTTTCGCTGCCGGTCGTAGCGGCCGTCGACGCTCCGCTGGAATTTCGAGTCTGGACGCCAGACACCGACATGCTGATTGGCGCCTACGGGATTGCCGAACCGCAAGGCGAAGTGGCGCCGCTACCCGATCTGGTGTTAGTGCCCACGCTAGGCTACACCCGTGCGGGTGATCGCATCGGATACGGCAAGGGCTATTACGACCGCACGCTCGCAGCGCTCAAGGCGCAACGACATTTTTACACTAGCATAGGGATTGCGTGGTCCTGTGGCGACCTGTCCAACCAGACATATGCCCCGGCTGCGCACGACGTTCGCCTCGATTCCGTCCTGACCGATAAAGGCTGGGCCGTGGCCGCACCTGTTCTTCTGTAGCGCTAAATGAAGCTTCGCGGAGAACCGCAAGATAAGTCCAAGCCGTGATGAACGGCTAATACAGAATCGGCATTATTAAGCGTATAAAAATGCAATCCCGGCGCCCCCTCATCCAGCAAGCGCTGACACAAGCGGGTAATCACTTCCACACCGAATGCCTTGATCGAGGCGCGGTCGTCTCCGAACTCGGCCAGGCGCAGGCGGATCCAGCGTGGGATTTCCGCGCCGCACATTGACGAAAACCTTACCAACTGCGAATGATTAGTAATGGGCATGATCCCGGGGACGATAGGTACCGATACACCTTTGGCCCGGGCCCGGTTCACAAAATCGAAATAGGCGTCCGCGTTGAAGAAATACTGCGTAATCGCGCTATTGGCCCCCGCCTTCACTTTGGTGATGAAGTGGTTCAGATCTTCGGGGGCGGTGAGCGCCTGCGGATGCATTTCCGGATACGCGGCCACTTCAATATGAAACCAATCGTCACTATGTTCGCGAATGAATCGAACCAGATCGCTGGCATACCGCAATTCGCCCGCCTCGCCGCCCATGCCCGAAGGCACGTCGCCGCGCAACGCCACAATACGCCGGATTCCGGCCGCGCGATACGCGTCTAGAATCTCGGTCAAAACGGCGCGGCTCGACCCTATGCACGACAGATGAGGGGCGGTCTCGCAGCCCAAGTTGCGCATAAGGCTTACGGTATCGGATGTACCCGAACGCGTCGAGCCTCCAGCGCCAAACGTAACGCTTACATAACTAGGATGCAGGGCCAGCAGCTGTTTGGCCGAGCGCACCAACTTTTCTTGTGCTGCGATATCGCGGGGGGGAAAAAACTCCAGACTGATGGACGGCGCAGATCTCATGAATACAACAACCTGGAAAGCAACCCCGAAACCAGACTATAGACAATAGCCCCCAACACGGCCCACCAGAAGCCGTTGACGTGAAAACCTTTCATAATCGAGCCCGCAAACCAGAACACCAAGGCATTGAGGACCAGCAAAAACAAACCCAAAGTCACAATTGTGATGGGCAAAGTCAACAAGATCAGTACCGGCTTGACCAGCGTATTGAGCAAACCCAATACCAACGCCGCAATCAGCGCCGAACCGAAAGACGACACACTGATGCCAGGCAATACATAAGCCACCACCAATAGGGCCACTGCATTTAAAATCCAAACGAGGATAAGTTGCATAATCAGACTCCGTATAAGGCGCCGACCGCAGGCGCCTGGTGTCTACACCGTAAGCACCCAACGGCCCACAGTTCGGGGTTTAATAGCGGTAGTGGTCAGCCTTGTATGGCCCAGCTATCGGTACGTTAATATACTCGGCCTGATCGGCTCGCAGTTCAGTCAAGTGGACACCCAGCTTTTTAAGATGGAGGCGCGCCACTTTTTCATCGAGGTGCTTGGGCAAAACATAAACCTGGCCAGTCTTGTATGCGCTACCCCGCGTAAAGAGTTCAATCTGCGCAATCGTCTGGTTGGTGAACGAGGCCGACATTACAAAAGAAGGATGGCCTGTGGCGCAACCCAGATTCACCAGGCGACCTTTGGCCAGCAAAATGATGCGTTTGCCGTCGGGGAAAATGATGTGGTCGACTTGCGGCTTGACCTCTTCCCATTTCAGGTTTTCAACTGACGCCACATCGATTTCATTATCGAAGTGGCCAATATTACAAACAATGGCCTGATCTTTCATGCGATCCATGTGAGCGCGAGTAATCACATGATAGTTACCCGTAGCCGTTACGAATATATCTGCCTTGTCGGCAGCCTCTTCAATGGTCACGACCTTGTAACCTTCCATCGACGCCTGCAAAGCGCAAATTGGATCAACTTCAGTCACCCAAACTTGGGCTCGCAAGGCGGATAAGGCCTGCGCACAACCCTTGCCCACATCGCCAAAGCCGCAAACCAGCGCAATCTTGCCTGCCACCATCACATCAGTGGCGCGCTTGATGCCGTCAACCAGCGACTCGCGGCACCCGTACAGATTGTCGAACTTGGACTTGGTGACAGAATCGTTCACGTTGATGGCAGGGATGGCGAGTTCGCCCTTTTTGGACATTTGATACAAACGATGCACGCCCGTCGTTGTTTCTTCGGTAACGCCCTTGATTTGCGCCAGGCGCGAGGAATACCACTTGGAATCTATTTTCAATTGCGCCTTGATGGCTGCAAACAAAACGCGCTCTTCTTCGCTACTCGGCTTATCGAGCACCGACAGATTCGCTTCGGCCTTGGTGCCCAAATGCAATAGAGCTGTTGCATCGCCCCCGTCATCGAGAATCATGTTGGCATACTGGCCATTGGGCCACTGGAATATTTTGTGGGTGTATTGCCAGTAGTCTTCGAGAGTTTCGCCCTTAACGGCGAACACAGCGGTCCCGCTGGCCGCAATGGCGGCCGCGGCATGGTCTTGTGTGGAAAAAATATTGCACGACGCCCAGCGCACCTCGGCACCCAGGGCAACCAGGGTCTCGATCAGTACCGCGGTTTGAATGGTCATGTGCAGGCTGCCGGCGATCCGCGCGCCCTTCAGGGGCTGGGACTGAGTGTACTCATCGCGAGTAGCCATCAGGCCAGGCATTTCAGTTTCAGCAATAGCGATTTCGCGACGGCCCCAGCCGGCCAGGCCGATGTCAGCAATGGTGTAATCGGAAAAAACGGTTTCAGCAACAGTGTTCATGGTCATAATCCAATAAACCTGTACGTGAGAAAGTGCGGATGGGTTGCCGCTCACCTTCGCCTACGAAACAGGAGATGATGAGCGCCGTTGAATCGAAAAACGTTTCCTGAGCCTAGCGGGATGGCGGGCACAATACCCCAGCCAAAAACCCGTTGCAGCACTCCTCAGGAACGCCGAAATTGTAGCGCAATTGCGCCAGCTTCTTTAACCTTTGTTACGTGGGTAGCCTTGCGCCTTGATGCGCTGCCAGATCACGTGTTTTTCTTCGTCAGACAAAAAAACCCAGTTAGCCACCTCCATGGTGCTGCGCCCACAACCCCGGCAGATTTCGTCGTAGAGAGTTGAACACACGGCTACGCAAGGAGAATCGCTGCGTTTAAGGCTGTAGCTATCGTCGTCGGGGCGAGTGCTTGAAGACATGAAAACCAAAACTCCTTCTAGATCGCGCCCGACGCCCCTGCATCGGGCGCATTCCAGATTTACACCGCCAGCTTGATAGCCTGCTGAAGATCCAGCACTTTGTCGGTGGCTTCCCAGCTGAACTCGGGCTCGGAACGTCCGAAGTGCCCATAAGCCGCTGTTTTACTGTAGATGGGGCGCAGTAGATCAAGCATTTCGATAATACCGCGTGGGCGCAAATCAAACTGCTCGCGAACCAGGCGAGCGATTTGTTCGTCGGGGATGATGCCCGTGCCTTCGGTGTACACCGTAATGTTGATGGGTTCAGCTACGCCGATGGCATAGCTGACCTGCACCTGACACTGGCGTGCCAAGCCCGCCGCCACTACATTTTTGGCCACATAGCGCGCGGCATAGGCTGCAGAACGGTCGACCTTGGAAGGATCTTTGCCCGAAAAGGCGCCACCACCGTGAGGACACGCACCGCCGTAGGTGTCAACGATAATCTTGCGGCCAGTCAGGCCGCAATCGCCCTGTGGGCCACCGATAACAAACACGCCGGTGGGGTTGACCAAGTATTTGGTCTGCGCCGTAAGCATGCCCTCGGGAAAGCAGGGCTTGATGATTTGCTCGATTACTGCGTCATGGATGTCGCTTTGCGAGATTTCGGGCGCATGCTGAGTGGAGAGCACCACGGTATGGACTTCGGCAGGCTTGCCGTTGACATAGCGGAAAGTGACCTGCGACTTGGCGTCCGGACGCAGCCACGGCAGACGGCCGTCTTTGCGCAACTCGCTTTGACGTTGCACCAGGCGGTGCGCATACCAGATTGGGGCCGGCATGAGATCAGGGGTCTCGTCACACGCATAGCCGAACATCAGGCCTTGGTCGCCAGCGCCCTGATTAAGCAGTTCTTCGGGGCTACGATCTACCCCTTGCGCAATATTGGGCGACTGTTTGTCGTACGCCACCAGCACCGCACACCCCTTGTAGTCAATCCCGTAATCGGTGTTGTCATAGCCGATGCGTTTGATGGTGTCGCGCGCAACCTGGATGTAATCCACATTGGCGGTCGTCGTAATTTCGCCTGCCAGAACGACCAGACCCGTGTTGCAAAGCGTTTCGGCTGCAACCCGTGCCTTGGGATCTTGGGTGAAAATGGCGTCGAGGATGGAATCGGAAATTTGGTCGGCGACTTTGTCGGGATGGCCTTCAGAGACCGATTCGGATGTAAAGAGAAAATCATTGTTTACCACAGCAATACGTTCCTTTTAACGGCTGCACGACGCAGCCTTGAGGTTGAACGGAATGCGTTGCACCTCGGAAGCTTATAGCCTGGAAGACGGGGCGCGACGCTTTAGCGGATTTATTCTTCGCGTGGCCACCATTACAAATGGCCCGCTTATCGCCCCGCAAGTTGTCGGTTAACTTAGCGATAGAGCATATTTTAAGCGAAAATAGCTGAAAGCGTATCTTTCCATTGGCTACAAAAGGGTTATTGTTGTTTTATGCTGCTAATTCTATTCCGACTGCTCGCTGTCGTGCCCTTGCCTATCTTGCACGGTATCGGCCGTATAAGCGGTCTTCTGGTCTACACACTCCCAGGCAAATACCGCCAGCGCATGCAGGCCAATGCCAAACAGGCCGGCTACCCCAGCCCCGCTTTTGCGCGCCAAGCAGCGGCTCAGGCTGGCGCCATGATAATGGAACTCCCCAAGGTCTGGTTGCGCAACCAGCAATGCCTGGACAAGGTCGTTACTGACGATAACGCCGTGGTTGAAGCAGCCTTGAGTGAAGGGCGCGGCATTCTTTACCTGACCCCGCATTTGGGCTGCTTTGAAATCACGGCCCGCTACCTGACCCGCCACGGTCCTATAACAGTCATGTATCGCCCGCCTCGCCAGGCTATCCTGACACCGATCATGGAAAGCGCGCGCAACACCTCGCAGCTAAATGCTGTGCCCGCGAATCTGCAAGGCGTACGCGAGTTCGTGCGCGCCCTAAAGCGCGGCGAAGCTGTGGGCATGCTGCCCGACCAGGTTCCCGGCGGCGGCGATGGCGTGTGGGCACCTTTCTTTGACAAACCCGCATACACCATGACGCTGGCAGGCAAGCTGGCAGCCCAAACCGGTGTCGCGGTTATCCTTACGGCGGGCGAGCGCCTGCCGCGAGGCCAAGGCTGGCGCATCCACTATATACGGCTGTCCGAACCATTGCCTTCAGGCGCCGACGAACAGGCGGCACTGATCAATCGCGCCATGGAAACATTGATACGCCGCTGTCCCACGCAATACCTATGGAGCTACAACCGCTACAAAATACCCAAAGGTGCTCCGCGACCTCATCCAATCTGACATGCATCCAAGCAAATTAATTCTGTTACGGGCGATTTTTTCATATTTCGGCCATTGCAGCACACGTACACGCCTGCGCTACGGACGCGCACTGGGGTGGCTTACACCCAAACTGCTACGCTCCCGGACTCGTATTGTCAGAATCAATCTGGCGTTGTGCTTCCCCGGTCTCTCGCCATCTGAACAAAAGGCCTGCCTGAGGCGCCATTTTTATCTGCTGGCGCAGTCCGTGGTGGATCGAGGCCTGTTCTGGTTCGGTCCATCTGCAACCATCAAGGAAGTCGTACATATCAGTGGGCTGGAGCATCTGGAACAGTTGCTGACGGCCAAGCGCCGCATCATTATGCTCGCGCCGCACTTTATTGCGCTTGACGCGGCCGCTACGCGACTTTCGCTGTTCCTGCTGCAATCGGCCACCCTGTATACCCCGCAAAGTGATAATGACGTCGACTACCTGGTACGCGAAGGCCGCGGGCGCTTTAACGACGTGCGCCTGGTCAACCGCCATGACGGCGTGCGCGGCTTGATCCGGCAGCTTCGCGCCGGGATACCCATCTACTATCTGCCGGATATGGACTTTGGCCGCAAAGGCGCCGTGTTTGCCCCCTTTTTTGGCGTACAGGCGGCCACGATTCCCGCCACGGCGCAGATTGCCAAAGCATGGAACGCGGTCGTCGTTCCCATCGTAAGCCAGTTGAATCCTGAAACAGGCGGTTATAACGTCCGAGTATTGCCGCCGTTGGACGACTTTCCTGGCGAGCAAAGCCTGGAGCAGGCCACGGTGCGTATCAACGGCCTGATCGAAAGCTGGGTCAGACCTGATCCCGCCCAATATTATTGGGTGCATCGTCGGTTTAAAACACGCCCCGAAGGTGAAAAAAAGTTCTATTAGGGGATAATCTCGAACATGATCTGGAATTTCTCAAAAATGCATGGCGCCGGCAACGACTTTGTCGTGCTCGATGGCGTGCGCCAAAATATCGACATGACGCCGCAACGCGCGCGCGCCCTGGCTGACCGGCACTTTGGCATCGGTGCCGATCAAATCCTACTGGTGCAGCCGCCACATCACCCCGAAGCCGATTTCCGCTACCGGATCTTCAACTCAGACGGCAGCGAAGTTGAGCACTGCGGCAACGGTGCGCGTTGTTTTGTACAGTTCGTGCACGAGCAGGGCCTGTCGGGCCGCAACCCCTTGCGTGCTGAAATCGCCACCGGCCTGCTCACACTAGATCAAGCGGACAGCGGCGAGGTCACCGTAGACATGGGTCAAACCCGCTTCCTCCCCGCCGATCTACCCTTCGACACCCAGGGCCTGGCATCCAGAACCTGCGGCGCCGACACCCTATGGGCATTGCCTCTGGCCAACCACACAACAGTGGAACTATCGCTGGTGGCCATCTCCAACCCACACGCCGTGCAGCAAGTGGTCGATGTCGATTCGGCGCCCGTCGGCGAACAGGGACCACTGATCGAGTCGCACCCTCGCTTTGCCAGGCGGGTCAACGCCGGATTCATGCAAATCGTTGATCGTCGCACGATTCGGCTGCGCGTTTACGAACGCGGCGCAGGCGAAACCCTGGCATGCGGCACAGGTGCGTGCGCCGCCGTGGTCGCTGGCATACGTCGCGGGCTGCTTGACAGCCTGGTACAAGTCCACACACGAGGCGGATTGCTGGCTATATCCTGGGACCAAACCCAGCTCACCATGAGCGGCCCGGCGGTGACGGTCTTCCGTGGCCAGGTCGATATCGATGCCCTCACCTATTCTCTCAATCTGAAGGAACATCCCAAGCCATGAGCGCCGACTCCATTTCCGCCGAAGACATCGCCCAGTTTCTTAAAGAAAATCCCGAGTTCTTGCAAGATCACGCCGATTTGTTTGCCAGCCTGCGCGTACCCCATCCTCACGAAGCGCGAGCGATCTCTTTGGGTGAACGCCAGATCATGACTTTACGCGCCAAAACTAAAGATCTTGAATGGCGCCTTGCCGGATTGATCAGCAATGCCTCGGGCAATGAAAAAATCAGCAAATCTTTAAATACCTGGTGTCGCAAAATGCTGGCCGAATCCGACCCCACTCAGATCCCCGCGCACATTGTGCGCAATTTGAGCGATCTGTTCGACTTGCCCACCATCGCGCTACGCCTGTGGGATGTGCCCAAGCTTGTCGACAGCGAATTTACGCAAGATGTCAACGAACTCGTCAAAGAATACGCGCGCACACTGGCCAAACCTTATTGCGGCCCTTTGCAAGACCAAGAGGTTGCCGGCTGGCTGGGATCCAGGCCCGCTTCGCTCGCCATCGTCGCACTCAAGCCGATGGGGGTTGACGAGCCCTTTGGCTTGCTCGTACTAGGGTCCGATGATCCAGATCGTTTCACCCAGGATATGGGCACCAGCTTTCTGGACACTATCAACGAGCTGGCCAGTGCCAGTTTAAGCCGCCTGTCACACGCCGACTGAACTCTATCATGTCCGCTCTACCTCCACCCATGGAACAATGGCTGGCCCACCTGCAGGCCAACCGGCGCTATTCCATACACACCGTGGATGGCTACCGGCACGACCTGCAGCATCTCACCCACTGCCAACCCGGCGTCGCGCTCGAAGGCATGACAGAAAACCACATCCGGCAATCGGTGGCACGCCTGCACGGACAAGGCCTGGGGCCTCGCAGCCTGGCACGCGCCTTGGCTGCCTGGCGCGGCTTCTATCAATGGTGGTCACCGCAAGCCGGCCTTACCAACAACCCCGTGGCCGGTATACGAGCCCCCAAAGCACCCCGCAATTTACCCAAAGCCCTGTCGGTTGAACAGGCTCAGGTATTGCTGGACCATCCAGGTTTGCCAGAACCCAAGACAGCCATAGAATGCCGCGATCAGGCTATGTTCGAAGTGCTTTACTCAAGCGGCTTGCGCTTGGCCGAACTGGTCAGCCTCGATTGGCGCTACACAAGGGCCGCTGGCTACGAGACGCAAAGCTGGATTCAACCCGAGGAGCACGAAGTCACCGTCAAAGGAAAAGGCAACAAAACGCGGAGTGTACCGTTGGGGGGCAAGGCAATACAGGCCGTCAAACGCTGGCTGGAAGTGCGTGATCAGTTGGCCGCGGCGGCGGTCTCGCCCGGCGGTGCGTCTGACGCAGCGGCGCTGTTTTTAGGGGCCCGGGGCAAACGGATCTCGCCACGAGTGGTGCAGTTGCAGCTCGACCGGCTAGCTATCCGCGTAGGCTTGCCGATGCATGTACACCCCCATATTCTGCGCCACAGCTTCGCCAGCCACCTGCTGCAATCGGCACAAGACCTGCGAGCGGTGCAGGACATGCTGGGGCATGCCAACATTTCCACTACCCAGATCTACACGCGACTGGATTTTCAGCATCTGGCAAAAGCCTACGACCTGGCTCATCCACGCGCCAACCGCAAACGGTAACTATTGCTTCTTGGTATCCAGAGCATAGATGAGCTTGCCGGCGTTCCATTCGAACATGCCCAAGTATGTGCCGGCAGGCTGATCGGGAGGGGCCAGCGCGTCCGAATACAGGGTCCCACCCACCTTAGCGCCGGTCTCGCGGGAAATTTGCCGAATCAGCTTCGCGCTGCTTATGTTCTCGACAAACACAGCCGGCACATGTTCCCTCCTGACCTGTCTGATAATACTGGCGACCTCTTTGGCCGATGGCTCGGCCTCGTTAGAGACACCAACCGCCGAAATAAACTGTACGCCGTAGGCCTGGCCGAAATAACCGAATGCGTCATGCGAGGTAACCACCTTGCGCCGCGCTTCTGGAATCGCGGCCAGTGATTGCTTGATCTGTGCGTCCAGCGTTTTGATCTGCTGCATGTAGATCCGCGCATGCTCTTGATAATCGGCCGCGTGTTCAGGATCGGCCGCCACCAGCGCCGCCGTTATGTTCTGGACATAAATGAGGCCGTTGCTCAGACTCTGCCACGCGTGCGGATCGATATGCGTATGATCATGATCGTTCGAATTTTCCGGCGCACTATGACCACGTCGCGCCGACGCACGCCCATGGCTTTCTTCCATCGCCACCAGCGCCTGCTCGGCCGAAGTCAGCTGGCGCGGCGTCACTCCCTTGCTCGCCACAATCTCTTGGCCTTTGAATCCCGAAGCGGCCACAAGCCGTGGCATCCAGCTTTCAAACCCCAACCCGTTGACAAACAAAACCCTGGCCTGAGACAAGGCGCGCGCATCTTTAGGAGTTGGCTCGAAAGTGTGCGGATCGCCGTTGGGGCCCACGATCGTGGTCAAGGCGATATGATCGCCGCCAACGACTCGAACCATATCACCCAGCACTGAAAAGCTTGCAACCACATTCAGCGGCGCGGCCTCGGCCGCGCAAGCGAAGAAAATTGACATCAACAGCGCTACGCCCGCAAGCGCCGACAGTATTCTGCGGCGCAAGGGCCTCACACCAAATTTCACCATCCATGCGCCATACATACCTATTCTCCGCACAAAATAATCAGTTACTTTCATCCATCTGCGACAAACGGCGATGGCGGGCTCGAGCCCGCCTGGCAGCCTGCAGCAGGCCGCCCTGAGGGCCCAGAAATATAGACAGAAAATACACCACGCCCGCAGACAGAATGATGGCAGGCGAAGCCGGCACGTTGGCATGATAGGACACCAGCAGGCCGGCATAACAGGAAAACATGCCTATGGCGCCGGCCAGCACCATTTGCCGACCCGCAGAACGTGCCCAGAAGCGGGCCGCAGTGGCGGGCAGCATCATGATGCCCACCACCATCAGAGTACCGAGAACCTGAAAGCCGGCCACCAGAGTCATGACCATCAACACGAGAAACACCATATGGCTTAGCGACCCCGGCCCACGCTGCGCACGCAGAAAGCCCGGGTCCAGGCACTCGACTACCAGTGGCCGGAAAATAATGGCCATCACCACCAAAGTGATGCTGCTGCATAGGGTGACCAGCAACAACGAGGCATCATCGAGGCCCAGAACCGTCCCGAAGAGGACATGAATCAAATCCATGTTGGAGCCGCGCAGCGACACCAGCAGCACCCCCAGACCCAAAGAAATCAGATAAAACGCGGCGAAGCTAGCGTCTTCGCGCAAGGGGGTCGCCCGAGCTACCGCGCCTGCCAGCAAGGCCACAATCAGGCCGGTCACCATGCCTCCGATTGTCATGGCACCCAGAGATAATCCCGCAGTCAAAAATCCCACGGCAACGCCGGGCAAGATGGCGTGCGCCATCGCGTCACCCATCAGGCTCATGCGACGCAACACCAGAAATACGCCGAGCGGGCCTGCGGCAAACGCCAGCGCAAACGACCCGGCCAACGCCCGGCCCATGAATCCAAATTCGATAAACGGCGCGAAGAACCAGCCATACAGCCACATCATCAGTAATCCCCCGCACACAGATGACGCGCCAGATGCAGGTTCTCAGGGGTCAGCACGTCAGCCGTCGCTCCCCATCCGACCGCCTGGCCGGCCAACAACAGAGCCTGGGGAAACGAAGCGCGCACCATGTCCAGATCATGCAGGACTGCAATCACCGTGCGGCCCTCATGATTCCAGCGCAACAGCAAAGCCATAAGGTCTTCGGTCGTTGCACGGTCGACTGCGGCAAAAGGTTCGTCCAGCAGCAGGGTTTGTGCATCATGCAGCAACAAACGGGCAAACAGCGCACGCTGCAACTGCCCGCCCGACAAAGTGCCCACGACACGCGCGCCAAAATCGGCCATTCCTACCGTTTCCAGCGCCTGCCATACGCGCTCACGCTCGGCGGCATCAAAACGCCCCCAGGCGCCTACGCGGCGCCAGGCCCCCAAGGCCACCAGATCATAGGTGCTGATGGGAAAGCTACGATCCAGCTCTCCAACTTGGGGCAGGCACGCCATATCGTCGCGAGTATCTCCGCTTAGACGGATGCGGCCACGCAAAGGACTTAGTACGCCCATAATGCCCTTGATCAGAGTCGATTTACCGGCGCCGTTGGGACCAACAATTGCCGTTAATGACCCGCGTTCAAAAGCCCCACTCAGATTTCGGATGGCGACGCGTTCGCGCCATCCGAAAGACACCCGATCCAGTTCGATAACAGCGCCCGTCATCGCGTCAGATCCGCCACCAGCCCATCGCCCAGCCAGTCAAACCCCACATCAAAACTACAACTATCGCCACACGAGCCACGCGCGCGCCGCAAGACGCCAGAAGCGCCGAGCCACGATAAGTGCGCAGACGATCGGCATGAGCAGGAAGTATGGACATGAATATGCAGGGACGAAGCGCCCAAGGTTGAATCTAAGGACTGAGTTGAAGGAATTAGGTTTACATGCTTGTTATGTTATAACATAACTATCCTAACACTATGCTGACGATCCACTTTCGCGCACTGCCATGTCAGACCACCCCACCACCTCCGCTGTCGTTGCACGCCAGCTCGACACTGCCGAGTCTTTGTGTCGTTCGCGCGGCAAACGTTTGACGCCTATTCGGCGCAAAGTGCTGGAGATACTGTTGCGCGAGCGGCGCAGCCTGAAGGCCTACGAGCTGCTGGAGGAAATCCGGCCGGTACAGGCCGGGGCAGCTCCGCCCACGGTATACCGCGCACTGGATTTCCTGGTCGAAGAGGGCTTGATTCATCGCCTGGACGCCATTAATGCCTGGACCGCGTGCCTGGATGCCGCCGGAACACCACACGATCTGCTGGTCATCTGCACTAGCTGTGGCGCCGTAGCCGAGCTTAGTGACCCCGTCCTCAGTCTGCAACTGGCGCAAAAAGTAGCTGAAGCAGGCTTTATGCTCTCGACCCACGAAACCGAATTGCGTGCCCTGTGCCAGCGGTGTCAGAGGCAATCGCCTCAGACCCATTTGCATGATCACTAGGGGCTCATAGGTATCTGATTTATCAAGAAAATACAATTTATCAAGGAGCCATTTGCTCTAAAGCGTATGCTGTGCTGTAATCGCACGTTGTATTATTTTGCGGTGCAAATTGATAGTTGCCACTCACCCAAGCGTCTTCTGACTTTTGACCCGCACCAGTGAGGTCCACAATGAAAGCCGCTCCTAGTCCGGAGAAAATGGTACCGGTGACAATTCTCACCGGCTTTCTCGGTGCGGGGAAAACAACCCTGCTCAAACGCATCTTGACCGAATATCACGGTCGCCGAATCGCGGTCATCGAAAACGAATTCGGGCCCGAAAGCATCGACACCGACTTACTGGTGCAAGACAGCGAAGAGCAGATTATCGAGCTGAGCAACGGCTGCGTGTGCTGCACTGTGCGCGGTGACCTGATGCGCACGCTGACGGACCTGAGCGTCAAACGTGAAGCGGGCGAGCTGAGCTTCGAGCGCGTCGTGATAGAAACCACCGGGATGGCCAATCCGGGCCCGGTATGCCAGACCTTTTTTATGGACGACGAGATTGCCGATTACTACCGACTCGACGCCGTCATTACTGTGGTCGATGCCAAGCACGGCATGGAAACCCTGGACAAGCAGGAAGAGTCGCAAAAGCAAGTGGGCTTTGCCGACCGCATCCTGATCTCGAAAAAAGATCTGGTCAACGAGATCGACTACCAGGCATTGCGCACTCGCCTGATGCACATCAATCCACGCGCCTCGATCGAGTCGGTCAACTTTGGCCAAACCGATCTTAAAGCCATCATTGATGTAAGCGGCTTCAATCTGAATTCCATACTGGATATCGACCCTGACTTCCTGGCCGAAGAACATCCCGATGCGGCGCATGACCACGAAGACGAACCGGGTCACGAACACCATGATCATGATCATGAAGGCGCGTGCGACGACCATTGCGCACACCAGCACCAGGATCATCATCATTCCCATCATGACGATGCGATCGGAGCATTCGTCTTCCGTTCCAACAAGGCCTTCAACCCAGAACGCCTTGAAGAATTTTTAAGCGGTATCGTCCAGGTATACGGCCCGGATCTCTTGCGATATAAAGGTATTTTGTACCTCAAAGGCATCAATCGTCGTATGCTGTTTCAAGGTGTGCACATGATGATGGGAGCCGAACCCGGAAAGCCCTGGATGTCCAGCGAAAAACCCAGTACCAAAATGGTATTTATCGGTCATAAACTTCCCGAAGAAATTTTTACTCGAGGTTTGGAGCAATGTCTGGCCTCATAACGTACCCCTGCTGTCGGAGATAGCAACACAGGTAACGAGCGCCAACACAACTTATAAAAGAGGTACATCATGGCAAGCAAATCTGCTGCAACCGCCGTTCAGAACCAATTTCTGACAGAAAAAGAACTGTTGGCGATGCCGGAATCCGACTACATGAATGAAGCCCAACTGGCCTTCTTCAGAGATCGTTTGAAGCGTCTGGAGCAAGACATTATCAATAATGCCGGCACCACTACCGAAAACCTGCGCGAGACCCAGTTCGTGCCCGACCCGGCCGATCGAGCCACGATCGAAGAAGAACATGCACTTGAATTGCGCACCCGCGACCGCGAGCGTAAACTGCTCAAAAAGGTGCAGCAGTCCATTACCCGCATCGATTCAGGCGAATACGGCTGGTGCGAAGAAACGGCCGAACCCATAGGGCTCGCCCGTCTGCTGGCCCGCCCCACCGCCACCTTGTCGCTCGAAGCCCAGGAAAGGCGCGAAATGCGTCAAAAGCTTTACGGAGATTGAGCAGCGGCTTTTTCCTCTTGAACTTTGGGGGTTCGCCTCCAAGTAAAGGGTTCAAAGGGAAAGCCACATGGAACAATTTCACGCTACTACCATTATTTGTGTCCGACGCGGCAATCAAGTTGCGTTGGGTGGAGATGGCCAGGTCACTTTAGGTAATATCGTCGTCAAGGCGACTGCGCGCAAAATCCGCCGCCTCTATCACGATAAAGTTCTGGCCGGTTTTGCGGGCGCTACCGCCGATGCCTTTACCTTGCAGGAACGCTTCGAAGCCAAGCTGGAAAAGCATCAGGGTCACCTGATGCGCGCGGCCGTCGAATTAACACGCGACTGGCGGACCGACCGCGCCTTGCGCCGCCTCGAAGCCATGCTGATCGTGGCCGACCGCGAGCATACGCTGGTGCTCACCGGCACCGGCGACGTGCTCGAACCCGAACACGGCTTAGCCGCCATCGGCTCGGGTGGCGCCTATGCGCAGGCTGCCGCCTTGGCCCTGCTGCACAATACCGAAATAGCGCCAGCCGACATTGTTAAAAAATCTCTCGAAATCGCCGGCGATCTGTGCATCTATACAAACCAGAACCACATCGTCGAAACTCTTTAACACCGAGCACCCGTCAATATGTCAGCCAGCACCATGACCCCCGGAGAAATCGTCTCCGAACTCGACAAAAACATTGTTGGACAAAATCGCGCCAAGCGTTCCGTGGCAGTGGCGCTTCGCAATCGGTGGCGGCGCCAGCAAGTGCCCGAGCCTTTGCGCCACGAAATCCTGCCCAAGAACATTCTCATGATCGGGCCTACCGGGGTGGGCAAAACTGAAATCGCGCGCCGTCTGGCCAAGTTGGCCAATGCCCCGTTCATCAAGATAGAGGCCACCAAGTTCACCGAAGTGGGCTACGTGGGCCGCGACGTCGACACGATCATCCGCGACCTGATTGAAATCTCGATCAAGCAAACCCGCGACGTCGAGATGCGCAGGGTGCGCACCCAGGCCGAAGACGCCGCTGAGGACCGCATTCTTGACGTGCTGATTGCTCCCGCACGCAACGCCCAGGGCGAACCACAGCGCGAAGAAAATTCAGCCCGCCAGGTTTTCCGAAAACGGTTGCGTGAAAACAAGATCGACGACATGGAAATCGAGATTGAGGTCGCCCAGGCTGCGCCGCAAATGGAAATCATGGCTCCTCCAGGCATGGAGGAAATGACCGAGCAGCTTAAGGGCATGTTTGCAGGCATCGGCCGCGATAAAAAGAAACAACGCAAAATGACGGTTAAAGAAGCCTTCAGACTTCTGACCGAAGAAGAAGCGTCGCGCCGCGTCAACGAAGAAGATTTGCGCACCAACGCCGTTACTAACGCTGAGCAAAACGGTATCGTATTTCTGGACGAAATAGATAAGATTGCGTCGCGCCAAGAGCACGCCGGCGCCGACGTATCGCGCCAGGGTGTACAACGCGACCTGCTACCCTTGGTAGAGGGCACAAGCGTCAACACCAAGTACGGCGTCGTACGTACCGATCACATTTTGTTCATCGCCTCGGGTGCCTTTCACCTGTCGCGCCCGTCTGACCTGATCCCCGAACTTCAGGGGCGCTTCCCGATTCGTGTAGAGCTCGACTCATTGTCAGCGGAAGATTTCGTGCGTATTTTGTGCGATACCGACTCTTCGCTTACCAAACAATACACCGCGCTAATGGCCACCGAAGATGTCACCCTGTCGTTTACCGACGACGGAGTGAAAAGACTGGCCGAACTGGCTTTCGAAGTCAACGAGCGCACCGAAAATATCGGTGCACGGCGCCTATATACGGTAATGGAAAAACTGCTCGAAGACCTATCGTTCGACGCTTCGGCCAGTGGCGGAAAAACTGTCACCATCGACACAGCCTATGTCAACGAGCAGCTCGAAGAAACCGCCAGCAGCCAAGACCTGGCAAGGTATGTGCTGTAGCCTTTCCCTCCACCGCAGTCACTTCTTGATCTGCGTCACAATATATTTGCCGGCTTCGCGTTTGGCGGTAAACGATACTTTGTCGCCGGGCCTGATGTCTTTGAGCAACGCCGGGTCAATCTGATAAACCAGCGTCATAGCTGGCAACTGAAGGTCGGCGATAGCGCCCTGCTTGATTGTCACCTTGCCTGCCGTCGCGTCAACGCGCCGCACCTCACCCGACGCGCTGGCCTGCTGGGCCTGCGCCGTCACGGCGTAGACCGACGTTAACACCAGGCCAGCCATCACCGCTGCCTGCCACGTTAGTCGATTTGATAAAAACATGCCTTAAACTCCTAATTTCATTTCTAAATCAATTGTGAACTAGAAGGCGAAGCGCAGACAGTACCTGTCGTACGGCCAGCGAAGCCGACAAAGTACACGATTGATTTAGAAATGGAATAACACGAAACCTCGATACTCTGACGGCATTATCCGCGAACCAAGCATAACGCCAAATGAAGGAACCGGCTTGAAACACGTAAGCGACCATTACCCGACACAGACAGCACATCCAAACGGGCCCGTAAACGGGCCAACCACGCCAGACCTTTACCGACTGCGGCCGGCGCGCGAGTCGGATATCCCGGTTATACACACGTTGATGCGGGAAATGGCGGTTTTCGAGAAACTGACTGAAATATTCAAAGCGACTCAGGACAGCTTGCATGCGAGCTTTTTTGGCCATCGACCGGCGGCGCATTGTCTGGTGATACACCACAAAACCGAGCCAGACCGGCCCATCGCCTACATTATGTGGTTTTACAATTACTCCAGCTTTCTTGACAAGCGCGGTCTTTACCTTGAAGATATTTACGTCCA
>JBDTLC010000100.1:0-17325 GCA_039935015.1 Paralcaligenes sp.
GCGCTGACCGAACTGAAGAAACAGGTGGCGTTTTTTAAAGTGCTGGGCTCCTATCCGGCGCAGTAAGGATTTGCTTGCATGACGACGAACGATCTTACCGGCCGCGCCGCTGGCGCTCAGGTTCCGGACTATATTCTGGATATCGCGCCTTACCAGGCCGGCAAACCCAGTGAAGAGCTGGCCCGTGAATTCAACCTCGATGCGGCTCGAATCGTGAAACTGGCCTCTAATGAAAACCCGCTGGGTATGCCCGCATCGGCGCGGCAGGCTATGCTTGCGGCGTCCGGCTCGCTTGCGCGCTATCCCGACCCTAATGGCTTCGACTTGAAGGCGGCGTTAGCCAAGCACTATCAGGTGCCGGCAAGCTGGCTTACCTTGGGCAATGGCTCTAATGATTTGCTCGAGCTGGCGTCGCTGGCGTTTTTAGCGCCCGGGTCGGCCTGCGTTTATGCCCAGCATGCATTTACCGTATACCGATTGGCGACACAGGCACGTGGCGCACGCCACATTATGGTGCCGGCGCGTGACTACGGCCATGATCTGGATGCCATGTTTGCCGCTATCGATGCAGATACCCGTCTGCTGTTTATTGCAAACCCCAATAATCCGACCGGTACGTTTCTACCCGCAGCCGCAATCGAAGCGTTCTTGACGCGGATTCATGATCATTATGGCGAGCGCGTCACTGTTGTGCTGGACGAGGCTTATAACGAATACCTCGATCCATCATTGCGCTTTGACAGCTCGCACTGGGTGCGGCAGTTTTCCAATCTGATTGTGACGCGCACGTTTTCCAAGGCCTATGGGCTGGCTGGCCTGCGCGTGGGGTTTGCGATGGCACAAGAGCGACTTACCGATTTGCTTAATCGCGTGCGTCAGCCCTTTAACGTGAATAGCCTGGCGCAAGCGGCCGCCACCGCGGCGCTTGGCGATACCGCTTTTTTACAGCAAGCCTACGAGGTCAATTGCGCCGGCAAGAAGTTGTTGTATAGCGAGTTTGACAGACTGGGTATTCACTATGTGGCCAGTTATGGCAATTTTGTGCTGCTGCGGGTGGGCGATGCGGCACGCATCCATCATGAGCTTCTCAAGCTTGGCGTCATCGTACGCCCCGTAGCGGGCGACGGTTTGCCTCAATGGTTGCGCGTGTCGATAGGTCTGCCTGCTGAAAACGCGCGTTTTATCGAAGCGCTTGCCGTTGTTCTCGCCGGGCGATGAGTAGCACGCCTACAGTAAAAGTGCTTGCGGTTATTGGAGTCGGACTCATAGGTGGCTCGTTTGCGGCTGCGTTGCGCAGCAGCAAGGCGGTGGAGTGCGTCCTGGGTGTGGGGCGCCATGCAAATACGCTGGTGCGCGCAACTCAGATGGGCCTGATCGACGAAGCCGTCAGCCTGGAAGAAGCGGCCGTGCGTGCCGACCTGATCGTGCTGGCGACGCCCGTTGGTGCCATGGGCCGAATTCTGACCCAGCTCAAGCCCCATCTGCGCGACGAGACTTTAATTACCGATACCGGCAGCACCAAGGCAAGCGTGGTGGCTGCTGCTCGTGCCGCCCTGGGCGAGCGCATTGCTCAATTCGTGCCGGCGCATCCGATCGCCGGAGCCGAGGCAACCGGCCCCGAAGCCGCCAATCCTGCGCTATACCAGGGCCGTGTCGTCGTCCTGACTCCGTTGGCCGAGAATACTGATGCAGCAAGGCAAAGGCTTACCAGCTTGTGGGAAGGTTGTGGTGCGCGGGTCGTCTGCATGACACCCGAGACGCACGATGTGGTGCTCGCGTCGGTTAGTCACGTGCCGCATTTCTTGGCGTCGGTTTTCATGAGCCAAGTTGCTGCAGCGGCGGATTCGGATAGGCGCTTGAGCCTGGCCGGCTCCGGGTTTCGCGACTTTACGCGGATCGCAGCCGGCTCACCCGAAATGTGGCGCGATATTTTCCTGGCCAATCGTGCCGCCGTGTTGTCCGAGTTGCAAGAGGTCAAGGCGGCATTGCTGCAGGCCGAGCAGTCCTTGCAAGAAGAAGATGGTGAAGGCTTGCACGATTTTCTCGAGCGCGCCGCAGTCGCGCGCCGTTTCTGGGGCGGCCGGAGCGGTTTGTCATGATCCCTACCGAATTGTGCCTGCCACGCGCGCATGAGGCGCGCGGCGAACTGACCTTACCAGGCTCCAAAAGCATCTCTAACCGCGTCTTGCTGCTGGCGGCGTTAGCACAGGGGACGACCCGGCTTGAAGGCTTGCTTGATTCCGATGACACCCGTGTGATGCTGGCGGCCTTGCGCCAGTTGGGGGTCTATATCGAAAGTAATGGTCCGACTCAGGTCGAAATTCGTGGAGGCGCCCCTTTTGCCGTGCACGAGGCGGCTTTGTTCCTGGGTAATGCCGGAACAGCATTTCGACCCATGACCGCCGCGTTGGCGTTGATGGGGGGAAATTATCAGTTATCGGGCGTGCCGCGTATGCACCAGCGCCCCATCGGCGATCTGGTCGACGCACTGACTGCCTTAGGCGCCGATGTGCAGTATTTAGGCGAGCAGGGGTACCCGCCGCTGGCTATTCGTACGGGGGCGCTCAAGACTGGCAGCGTGGTTCATGTAAAGAGTTCGGTATCCAGCCAATTTCTAACCGCTTTGCTGATGGCGGCCCCTTTACTGGCAGGCCCTACGCATAGCGCTGTGGTGATCGAGGTCGACGGAGAGCTGATTTCCAAACCTTATATTCTGATTACCCTGAATCTGATGGCACGTTTTGGCGTAACAGTGCAACGCGAGGGTTGGGCGCGATTTACGATTCCTGCAGACGCTCAGTATTGGACGCCCGGAACACTGGCGATCGAGGGCGACGCCTCCTCGGCGTCGTATTTCATGGCGCTTGGCGCCATTGGTGGCGGCCCGATTCGCATCCAGGGGGTGGGCTCCCAAAGCATTCAGGGCGATATGGCCTTTGCCGGCACGCTTGAGGAAATGGGGGCAACCGTTACGCGTGATGCAATGGCGGTTGAAGTCAGCGGCGTTCAGGTCGCACGTGGCGAACGGCTGCGCGCCTTCGATGGAGATTTCAACCTGATTCCCGACGCGGCCATGACGGCGGCGGCGCTGGCGTTGTATGCCGATGGACCGTGCACCTTGCGCAATATCGGCAGCTGGCGCGTGAAAGAAACCGATCGCCTGCACGCCATGCATACCGAGTTGGCCAAGTTGGGGGCACGGGTAGAGTCGGGCCCGGACTGGATTCGTGTTTATCCGGTTGTGGCTGGCCAGTGGCGGGCGGCACGCATTGAGACCTACGACGATCACCGCATGGCGATGTGTTTTTCGTTGGCGGCATTTGGACCTGTGCCTGTGACGATTTTGGACCCTGATTGCGTGGGCAAAACCTTTCCAGATTATTTTGCCGTGTTCCGCCGTCTGGTGCAGGGTTGAAATGGCAGCTACCAGGGGCGCCGTCTCGTGGCCTCATCCCGCTGCGGCCATTTGTAACCAATCATCTTCGTTGTATGGGGGTGTTAAAAAATGCTTATCAAAAACCATGAGAGCGTGAAACGGACATGAACAGCGCCGATTCTTCAACGGTTCCGGTCATAACCATAGATGGGCCGACAGCGTCGGGAAAGGGCACTATTGCGCATCGGGTGGCGCAGGCGCTGGGTTGGTCGGTGCTCGATAGTGGCGCCTTGTACCGTCTGACCGCGCTGGCAGTGCAAGATGGCGACATTGATCCGGCCGATGAGTCGGCCGTCGCGGATATCGCCAGCCGGCTTGACGTGCGTTTTGACGGCGATCGGATATGGTTGGCGGGGCGCGATGTGGCGGCGCAGATACGTGAAGAGTCGGTCGGCAATCTGGCCTCGCAGGTGGCGGCTTACGGCCCGGTGCGGCAAGCCTTGCTGGCGCGCCAGCGCGCCTTTCGCCAGACGCCCGGACTGGTGGCCGATGGACGCGATATGGGTACGGTAGTATTCCCGGACGCTCCTTTAAAGATTTTTTTAGTGGCCAGCGTCCAGGCTCGGGCGGATAGACGCTGTAAGCAGTTGAAGGAAAAGGGATTTTCTGCTAACCTAGCAAGCCTTTTACAGGACATGCGGGCGCGCGATGAGCGCGATCGCAGTCGTACCCACGCACCGCTTTACGCGGCGCCTGGGGCTAAAACCATCGATTCATCGAATTTGACCATCGATGCAACGGTTGGAGCAGTACTTGGTTATTGGTCTTGCTTATAGGTCTTGAGCCCGACGCCTGAAAATGGTCTACGGCTTGGGGTTTCTTTCCACTCCACTGGGGCTGCGGTACCGCCTTGGTGTGCTTATTTAACAGGCCATCCCGGCCCCATGGATTTAACTTAATGTCTTCCATTGCAACTACTGCCGCCAGTGGCGGCGAGAACTTTGCCGATTTATTTGCCGAAAGCATCAAAAACCAGGACATGAAGTCTGGTGAAGTCATTTCTGCAGAAGTCGTGCGTATCGATCACAACTTTGTTGTGGTGAACGCGGGCTTGAAATCCGAGGCACTGATTCCTCTTGAAGAATTTCTGAACGATCAGGGCGAACTTGAAGTTCAACCTGGCGATTTCGTCTCCGTTGCCATCGATTCACTCGAAAACGGCTACGGCGACACGATTTTGTCGCGCGACCGCGCGAAACGTCTGTCGGCTTGGCTGCAGCTTGAAAAGGCGCTCGAGTCTGGCGAAATGGTGACTGGCACAATTACCGGCAAAGTCAAGGGCGGACTGACCGTCATGACCAACGGTATTCGCGCTTTCCTGCCCGGTTCGTTGGTCGATCTGCGCCCGGTCAAGGACACCACGCCCTACGAGGGCAAAACCATGGAATTCAAGGTCATCAAGCTTGATCGCAAGCGCAACAACGTTGTGCTGTCGCGTCGCTCGGTACTTGAAGCCAGCATGGGCGAAGAGCGTCAGAAGTTGCTCGAAACGCTGCGTGAAGGCGCTGTGGTCAAGGGTGTGGTTAAAAACATTACCGATTACGGTGCGTTTATCGACCTGGGCGGGATTGACGGCCTGTTGCATATTACCGACATGGCGTGGCGTCGTGTGCGCCATCCTTCCGAAGTGCTCCAGGTGGGCCAGGAAGTCGAAGCCAAGGTGCTCAAGTTTGACCAGGAAAAGAGCCGGGTGTCGCTGGGCGTGAAACAATTGGGCGAAGACCCGTGGGTGGGTCTGGCGCGTCGCTACCCGCAAGGTACCCGTTTGTTCGGCAAGGTCACCAACCTGACCGACTACGGTTCTTTCGTTGAAGTCGAAGCCGGTATTGAAGGCCTGGTGCACGTTTCTGAAATGGATTGGACCAACAAAAACGTTGACCCCCGCAAGGTGGTGACGCTGGGCGAAGAAGTTGAAGTCATGGTCCTGGAAATCGACGAAGATCGCCGCCGTATTTCTCTGGGCATGAAACAGTGCCGCGCCAATCCATGGGAAGACTTCTCCATCAACTTCAAACGTGGCGACAAGGTTCGCGGCGCGATCAAGTCGATCACCGATTTTGGTGTGTTCGTTGGTTTGCCGGGTGGTATAGACGGGTTGGTTCACCTGTCCGACTTGTCGTGGACTGAAACCGGTGAAGAAGCCGTGCGCAACTTCAAGAAGGGCGACGAACTCGATGCCGTCGTCTTGGGCATTGATACTGATAAAGAGCGGATTTCGCTGGGCATCAAACAGCTTGAAGGTGATCCGTTCAACAACTTCGTCGCTACCTACGATAAAGGCGCCGTGGTTCCTGGTGTTATCAAGTCCGTCGAGGCCAAGGGCGCTGTTGTGACCTTGTCGCTGGACGTTGAAGGCTATCTGCGCGCCTCAGAAATTTCGGCTGGCCGCGTCGAAGATGCTACGACGGCTTTGAAGGCCGGTGAAAATGTTGAAGCCATGATTGTCAATATCGATCGCAAAACGCGTTCGATTCAATTGTCAATTAAGGCGCGCGACAACGCCGAAACCGCTGACACCATCCAGCGCATGTCTGACGCCAGCGCTTCATCGGGCACCACGAATTTGGGTGCATTGCTGAAGGCCAAGCTGGACCAACAGCGCGACGACGGTTAATCGGTGTGACTAAGTCCGAGTTGATCGCGATACTCGCAAGCCGCTACCCACAATTGGCGGCGCGCGATACCGACTACGCCGTCAAGACGGTGCTCGATGCAATGACTCAGGCCTTGGCCGGTGGTCAACGCATCGAGATCCGTGGCTTTGGCAGCTTTTCGCTGTCCGAGCGTTCACCACGTGTAGGGCGCAACCCTAAATCTGGCGAGAAAGTGCTGGTGCCTGGCAAACAGGTGCCTCATTTCAAGGCGGGTAAAGAGTTGCGCGAGCGAGTCGATTCAGCCTTTGAAGAAGAGAACAAGTCTGCTGAACCCGGCTTTAGCCTGACGCAGTTCAACACAAATCTGATGCAAGGGTAGGCTGTGTTGGGGATGGCTCTGGCCTGATCCGCGTCTGCTTATGCAAACAGGCCCCTCGTGGGCCTGTTTGTTGTCATGCGGACGTGTCATCTACAAGAAGTGTTCGCGGCAGGAAAACGTCACCATAAAGAGTGCTGCTACGGGGAAGTGGCACCCACAAGGGGTGCTACTACAAACGTACTGGTCGCCAATTGATACCGTCTTTCCCGTCAAAGGTATTTGTGGCGACACCCCTTGTGGGTACTATTTTTCTATCGCTCTCAGCTTTTTCTGGCCTGGATGTGTCCGACTGCGATTCGATTCCCCGTACAATTAAGTAAGCGACTAGTGGCTTATTTCAAGTTTCTGCTGGACTATTGGAGTTCTTTCTATGCGTTACCTGGTATGGGTGTTGCGACTATTGGTGTTCGTGCTGGTGTTGTTGTTTGCTCTTAAAAACACCGGGCCGGTCGATATTCACTTTTATTCCGATCACACGGTGGCCGGCATTCCTCTTATTGTTGTGATGCTGGTGACGTTCGCACTGGGAGCTTTGTTCGGTCTGTTGCTGGCCATGCCGGCCTTGATGCGCCGCCGTCGCGAAGCCCGCAAACTGCAACGCGAACTGCGTCGCTTGCAAGACAGGTATAAACACCCTGCGATCCAGACGCAGACTGTCGCCGCGGAAACGATGGCGCCGCTGTCTCCCTTATAAAATCTTGCACTTGGGGCTGTAGAGTGGATTTTGAACCGTGGTGGTTGATTGCCGTGCCTATTCTGTTTGCTTTGGGCTGGATCGCGGCGCGCGTCGATGTCAGGCAAATGCTCTCAGAGACACGCAATTTACCCGATTCGTATTTCAAAGGGCTTAATTTTCTATTGAACGAAGAGCCAGATCAAGCGATTGACGCCTTTGTGGAAGTGGCCAAGCTTGATCCCGAAACGACAGAACTGCACTTCGCGCTGGGCAGTCTGTTTCGGCGCCGCGGCGAAGTGGAGCGAGCCATACGTGTACATCAGAGCTTGCTATCGCGGGCCGACCTGCCGGTGGCAGATCGTGAGCACGCTCAGCACGAAATCGCCCAAGATTTTCTCAAGGCCGGGATGCTCGATCGGGCCGAGCAAGCGTTCGAAACAGTGCAGGACACTCGTTTTGCTCTTCCCGCGATACGAGCGCTAATCCGGATTTACGAATCCGAGCATGACTGGCCGCGGGCGATCGATGCGGTCAAGCGCTTACGCGCCCTGGTCGACGAACCGGTTCCACAGCTGGTGCATTATCAGTGTGAACGCGCTCAAATGGCCATGAGTGCCAAGCCGCCTGATGTGCAGGCTGCCAGCGAAGCGCTCGATGCCGCTGATCATGCTGCGCGGGCTTTCGGCGGGCAGGCGAACGGACACGCTTGCGAAGCCAGGATAGCCATATTGCGTGCGGGCCTGGCCAAACTGAATCAAAACTCCGGGCGCGAGCGCATGTATCTGGAATCGGTGCTGACCGCTGCGCCCGAGTACGCGGGCTTGGTAGCGGCCGACATTCTGGAGCTGTATCGTGCTGCAGGACAGCAGGTGCAGGGTCTGGAACTCCTTAAAAACCACTACGCGCGTTATCCGTCGCTGGATATGTTTAATGTGGTGTTTCGCGAGTTGCGGTTGCAGCAAGGTTATACACCTGCGTGGGCTTTTGCCCGAGAGGCCTTGCGCGCCCATCCCTCGTTGCTGGGTCTGGATCGTCTGCTCGAAGCCGAGATGGCCAGTGGCGATACGCCAGTCGCGGCGGCGGGCGCAGCGCCGGGTGCGGATTTAGGTCTGTTGCGCTCCCTGATACATAAGCACACGCAGCGTCTGGATCGTTATGCCTGCCGAGTATGCGGCTTCGAAGCACGCCATTTCTACTGGCAATGTCCGGGTTGCAATTCCTGGGAAACCTATGAACCTCGTCGCCTCGAGGAGTTAAATAAATGATTTATCCGCTGGAAGCTGTTCATCGAGTCAACGTGCTGGTGGTGGGCGACGCGATGCTGGACCGTTACTGGTTTGGCGAAGTTGACCGAATTTCTCCCGAGGCGCCGGTGCCTGTGGTGCGGGTAGCACGGCGTGAAGACCGGTTGGGTGGGGCGGCTAACGTGGCGCGCAATATTGTCTCGATGGGCGCCCGTGCGACGTTGCTCGGTGTAGTGGGCGCTGATGAGGCGGGTGAGCAGATTCAGGCACTTTCGACCGAGGCGGGCATCGCCACACGGCTGGTGACTGATGCCACTTTGCATACCACCCTGAAAATGCGAGTACTGGGGCGACAGCAGCAATTGCTGCGCATCGATTTCGAGCAAACTCCCGCCAAGGCCAGTCTGGCGCGTGTCGAAGCCGAGTTGTCAGCCCTGGTTGCCAAGCACGATATGCTGGTGCTGTCGGATTATGCCAAGGGCGTGCTGGGTCAGGTTGAAGCCTTGATCCGGCTTGCGCGCAACGCCGGAGTGCCGGTGCTGGTCGATCCTAAGGGGCATTTGTACAAACGCTATTTCGGCGCGACCATGATGACGCCTAATCGCGTTGAAATGCAAGAGGCGATAGGGCATTGGCAAACTGAGGAAGAGCTGACCAGCCGTGCGCAAGCCCTGCGTAGCGAGCTTGAACTTGAAGCCCTGCTGGTTACGCGGTCCGAGCAGGGCATGACTTTGTTTACTCAGAGTGGCCGTGAGCACATCGACGCTCAGGCGCACGAAGTATTCGATGTGTCGGGCGCGGGCGACACGGTATTGGCGGCGCTGGCTGTCACGCGCGCAGCAGGCCTGGATTGGGTCGATGCGGTCAAGTGGGCCAATCGCGCTGGCGGCATCGTGGTTGGGAAATTGGGAACTTCGGTGGTGACTGCAGGAGAGCTGGCATGATTATTGTGACGGGAGGGGCGGGATTCATCGGCAGCAATCTGGTGGCAGGCCTGAACCGTCTGGGCCATACCGATATTCTGGTAGTCGACGATCTGACCGAAGGCGATAAATTCGTTAATTTGCTGGGGGCCGATATTGCCGACTACTTGCATAAAGACGATTTCCGTCGGCGTGTGGCGCTCGGGCAATTGGGTCATGTCGAGGCGGTCATCCATCAGGGCGCGTGCTCCGACACGACCGAGCGCAATGGCCAATACATGCTCGATAATAATTACCGTGTCACTCTCGAGCTTTTCGAGTATTGCCAAGCGCACAAAACTCCCTTTTTATATGCCTCATCGGCTGCTGTGTATGGTGCGGGCCCCGTCTACGCGGAAAGCCGCAGCAACGAGTCGCCGCTGAATGTGTACGGGTATTCAAAATACCTGTTCGATCAGGTGCTGCGCCGCCGTTGGGCTGGACTGAAGGCGCCGGTCGTGGGCCTGCGTTATTTTAATGTCTATGGGCCCCATGAGCAGCACAAGGGGCGCATGGCGTCGGTCGCATTTCACAACATGCAGCAGTTTAAGTCCCAAGGCCATGTGCGCCTGTTTGGTGGCTGGGACGGATACGTCAACGGCGGCCAGATGCGCGACTTTGTGTATATCGACGATGTGGTAGACGTGAATCTGCATTTTCTTCACCATCCCGAGCAATCCGGCATTTTCAATTGCGGTACGGGATGCGCCCAACCCTTCAATGATGTGGCTCAAACCGTGGTCAATAGACTGCGCGTTAAGGCGGGGCAGGCGGCACTATCGCTGCAGGAGTTGGTTGATCAGGAATTAATACGCTACATCTCTTTTCCTGAAGATTTGAAAGGTCGTTATCAGAGCCATACCGAAGCCGATCTGGCCCAGTTGCGTGCTGCAGGCTACGAGCGGCCATTTTGCAATGTCCAGACTGGGGTATCGGCCTATGTGGATAGGTTGGTCGATCAGCACAGCCTCTAGCCAATCTGTTGCAGCGTAACAGTACGCATGGATGGTTTGGTGTGTAAAGGCTATCTCCGCGTGGGCGAATCTTCGATCATGGAGCTTATGGAAATCTTGGGTTTCCATATTCATTCCATTCTTCGGAGGCTCACCATGAATCCTTTCACTGAATCTACTGTGGCTCGGCCCTTGCTCGATAGGGCAGGCCATAATCCGCCTCGTCTTGCATCGCGTTCACGGCCGGCGCGGCCTTTTTGGCGGCCTGTGCTGGGCGCGATAGGACTGGCTGCAGGGCTTGCAGTATTGGGCCCTGCCTATGCCATCGATGCCAATGCCGCCACACAGGCGCAGCTTGAATCAGTGCGGGGCATAGGCCCAAAAACCGCACAAATCATTATTGAAGAACGTGTGCGAGGTGGCAAGTACGAGTCCTTCGATGACCTGTCCGAAAGGGTTAAAGGTATAGGCCCGAAAAAAGCGGCGACATTGCAGGCCGCCGGGCTAACGGTAGGAACGACCGGCGGCGCTTCGCCGATCGCTGCAGGCGTTATGCCGCTTGCTTCGGTGGGCGGGGTCAAATCACCGATGGATTCAGCGGTGTCCTCGAAGGCTTTCCCGGCCAAAAGCAAACCTGCCCAAAAGCCGGCTGGCAAGCCTGTCAAATAAGAGGCCAGGCCATCATGGCGTTGGCAGTGGTTTTGCCGATGCCGCGGTGGTTGTAGACGATTTTGGCACCCCTTGTGGGTGCCATCGTTGGCAGAGGTCATTGGCGCCCAGTGACAGTTGCAGGCTCCTCGGTTTTCGTCGGTAGCCCTGACATCTGTCTTGTTCGGTGTATGATTTCTGCATGAAAAAATACCTAACTATCGAAGAGACCATAGGCGCTACGGCGCTGGTCCGTTTGCAACGAGTTCCGGGCGCCGCAGGCGAACCTCGCGGCAATGTCATTCTGGCCAAGCTAGAGGGCAATAATCCAGCCGGCTCTGTCAAGGACCGGGCGGCCCGTTCTATGATCCGGCGCGCCGAAGAGCGCGGTGACATCAAGCCCGGTGATACGCTTATCGAAGCCACCAGCGGCAATACAGGTATTGCACTGGCAATGACGGCGGCGGTACGCGGCTACAAAATGATTTTGATCATGCCCGATAACCTGACGCTTGAGCGGCGCGCCGCCATGACGGCCTATGGGGCACAGCTAATTCTTACCCCTGCCAAGCCAGGGGGCATGGAATACGCCCGCGATCTGGCTCTGCAAATGCAAACCGAGGGCAAAGGCAAGGTGCTTGATCAGTTTGCCAATTCGGACAACACGCTGGCTCATATTGAAACGACGGGTCCGGAGCTATGGCAGCAAACCGATGGTCAGATTACGCATTTTGTCAGCGCTATGGGGACGACGGGCACGATTATGGGTGTGGCCACTTACTTGCATTCGAAAAATCCGAAAATTCAGGTCATCGGTGCGCAGCCGGCCGAAGGGTCCCAAATTCCGGGGATTCGTAAATGGCCTGAGGCTTACCAGCCTAAAATCTATGAACCCGCCAAGGTCGATGCCTTCGAAATGATCGATCAGGCAGACGCCGAAAAGATGGCGCGCCGATTGGCGAGTGAAGAGGGTATTTTTGGCGGGATTTCCTCGGCTGGGGCCTTGGTGGCGGCCTTGCGAGTGGCCGCCCGGGTAGAAAACGCCACCATCGTGTTTATTGTGTGCGACCGTGGCGACCGCTATTTATCGACCGGTGTTTTTAACTAATTCCGTTACTTAGTTAGGCACGGGGCTTCCTACGCGTTCGGCGATGGCGGAAGCCAGGTCGGCTACTGAAGCGGCATAGAAGTAGCTGTGGTTGTAATGAGTGATGGCAAAGAAGTTAGGCGTTCCGGTACGGTATTCGTTCAGGTTGCGCGGCTCATCAATCAGGTCTACCACTCCGACAGGATATTGCTCCCAAGCGGTGTTGCGTGCGCCGGGCCTTATGGTGGCACCTTTAGCGCTAAGCTCGGGCCAGCTCAGGCTGGGCTTCAGTCCTCCATCAACCAGCGAGCCAGCACCCGCGGGAAGAATGACAGGCGCAAAAACGGGCAAGCCTGGCACCCAGCCGTGCACGCGCAAATAGTTGGCCACCGAAAGGATTGCGTCTGTGGCGTTGCCGGCCAGATCGATGTGTCCGCTGCCGTCGCCATCGACGGCGAAACGCAAAATACTGCCTGGCATGAACTGAGGCAGGCCGATTGCGCCAGCATACGAGCCCTCCACATCCAGAGCGTTCAGTTTCTTCTCATTATCCAGCTGGATTAGATCGGCCAATTGGTCGCGAAATAGCTGGCTGCGTTCAGGGCGTGTCGAGTCCGGAAAGCGGAACCCCAGCGTGGCTAGTGCATCGAGCACGGCGAAATCGCCCGTCTGGCGTCCATAGATGGTTTCGACCCCGATAATGGCGACAATAATCGACGGAGGCACGCCATATTGGCGGCTGGCCCGGTCGAGGGCTGCGCGGTTCTCGTTCCAGAATGTGGCTCCAGCCTTGATGCGTATGGGCTCGACAAAACGTTTGCGATAGGTCACCCAGCTACGGCGCAGCCGGGTTTTCCCTGGCGTCATTAATCTGGCCACGGTCGCGTTGTAACGGGCACTTTTCAGCAGCGTTTCCACCCGGGCGAGTGGCACCTTGCGAATTTGTGCCACTTCGCGGGCGTAGGCTTGTATATCTGGCTTGAGTTGGCCACGAGCATCGACGAACCCTTCGGAGCTATTGATTGATCTGCCCGCCTTGATGGATGGCTGTTCGCCGTTATCGCCGTGGAGCTGGGCTTGCGTTGAGGTCGGTGCCTGAGGCTGGGCCGACGATGGGGGTATTCGGGTGGTGGCGCAACCTGCGAGCAGGGTCGTGAGCAATGTTACTTGCAATATATGGGCAGGTTTGAACATAATCATCCTTATGCAGACCCTATATATTACCCACCCCACTTGTCGCTTGCATGAAATGGGCCCGTTGCATCCCGAGAGTCCGCAGCGCCTGGACGCCATCAATGATCAATTGCTGGCGAACGGCCTACTTGGCTTTCTGGATGAAAGGCAAGCCGTCAAGGCTGGCCCGAGTGATGTGTTGAGGGTGCATACGCCGAAGTATCTTAAATACCTGTGCGCTCATTCGCCCGCTGGCCCGGGTGCTTACTTTGAGCTGGATCCAGATACGCAGATGAATTCGCATACTCTGGAGGCGGCGTGGATGGCAGCGGGAGCCGGTCTGGTAGGGGTCGATGCGATTATGCGCGGCGAGGCCCGGACGGCGTTTTGTTCGGTGCGTCCACCTGGCCATCATGCGCGTCCGGACCAGGCCATGGGCTTTTGCATTTTTAATAATCTGGCCGTGGCGGTGGCCTATGCGTTGGACCGCTATGCGCTAAAGCGAGTCGCTATCATCGACTTTGATGTGCACCACGGCAATGGCACCGAAGAAATGTTTGCAGGCGATGAGCGGGTCCTGATGTGCAGTTTTTTCCAGCATCCCTTTTACCCCAATTGCGGCGCTGGGCGGGTAGCGGAAAATATGGTGAATATCCCCGTTCCGGCCTATACCAGCGGTGCCAGTTTGCGGCAATTGATGAGCGAGGTCTGGATGCCTCGATTGCGGACGTTCAAGCCCGAGTTCATTTTTGTGTCGGCCGGGTTCGATGCGCATCGCGAAGACGACATGGGGCAGTTGGACATGGTTGAATCCGACTATGCATGGATGACCGAGCAGATCGTGGCGCTGGCCGATGGAACGGCACAAGGGCGAATCGTCAGTTTTCTTGAAGGAGGCTATAACCTGTCTGCGCTCGGGCGCAGCGTCGTGGCGCATATCAAGGCATTGGCCAAGCTGTAGAATGCTAGAATCTACCTCAATTTTCCACTCTGGCTGCTGAGTTGCCGGGCCTGGCTTGCCGGGGGCTGCGCTTTACGCGTGACGGCTACACGAGTGTGAGCTTTTTTTATTTCTCTGGAGAATGCTTCGATGAAGGTGCTGGTGCCAGTCAAGCGTGTCGTTGATTTCAACGTTAAAGTGCGCGTCAAGTCCGATCAAAGCGGTGTGGATATCGCCAATGTGAAAATGTCCATGAATCCCTTTGACGAAATCGCCCTCGAAGAGGCTATACGTCTGAAAGAAAAAGGGCTGGCCACTGAAGTCATTGCGGTGTCTTGTGGTGTGGCGCAATGCCAGGAAACACTGCGTACGGCCATGGCAATTGGCGCAGACCGGGCCGTTTTAGTGCAAACCGATGTGGCGCTCCAGCCCTTGGCGGTGGCCAAGCTGCTGCGCGCCTTGGTCGATAAAGAGCAGCCGCGGTTAGTCATCTTGGGCAAGCAGGCCATTGATGACGATGCCAACCAAACGGGTCAAATGCTGGCTGCGTTGCTGAACTGGCCACAGGCCACTTTTGCCAGCAAGGTCGAGTTGGCGGGTGATACGGTTGCGGTCACACGTGAAGTGGATGGCGGCCTAGAGACTTTGTCGCTTAAGCTTCCGGCCATTGTCACCACTGATCTGCGTCTGAACGAGCCGCGTTACGTTACCTTGCCCAATATTATGAAGGCCAAGAAAAAGACGCTCGATACGATCACTCCTGAAGCGCTTGGCGTAGATGTAACGCCGCGGCTGAAGACGCTGAAAGTGTCCGAACCTCCCGCGCGCTCCGCAGGCATCACGGTTCCCGATGTGGCGACGCTGGTCGAAAAACTTAAAAATGAAGCCAAGGTGATTTGATCATGACGATTCTTGTGATAGCTGAACACGACAATTCACATTTGAAGGTAGCCACCAGAAATACGGTGGCGGCAGCGGCAAAGATAGGCGGGGACGTGCATGTGCTGGTTGCGGGTAGCGGCGCCCAGGCGGTGGCTGACCAAGCGTCGAAGGTCGCTGGCGTAGCAAAAGTTTTGCTGGCCGATGCGCCTCACTTGGCCGATGGACTCGCCGAAAACGTGGCCGCGCAAGTGCTCGCTGTTGCTCAAAACTATAGCCATATTCTGTTTGCTGCTACGGCGTCGGGCAAGAACGTGGCCCCGCGAGTGGCTGCAAGGCTAGACGTGGCGCAGGTGTCCGACATTATCGCGGTTGATTCGCCCGACACGTTCCAGCATCCGATTTACGCCGGCAACGCCATCGCGACGGTCCAGTCACCCGATTCGATCAAAGTGATTACTGTACGCACGACAGGTTTCGATGCGGTGGCCGAGCAGGGAGGTCAAGCGGCCATCGAAACGCTGGCAGCCGAGGCCGATTCGGGGTTGTCCGCATTTGTGAAGCGCGAAGTGGCTCAGAATGATCGCCCTGAACTGACCGCTGCGAAAATTGTGGTTTCGGGCGGGCGCGGCATGGGCAGCGCTGAGAATTTCAAGATTCTTGATCCCTTGGCTGACAAGCTGGGTGCGGCGCTGGGTGCTTCGCGCGCAGCCGTCGACGCAGGGTACGCGCCCAATGACTGGCAGGTGGGGCAAACCGGCAAGATCGTGGCGCCTCAGTTGTACGTGGCAATCGGGATTTCGGGGGCCATTCAGCATTTGGCCGGCATGAAAGATTCGAAGGTCATCGTGGCAATCAATAAAGATGCCGAGGCGCCGATTTTCGGGGTGGCCGATTATGGGCTGGTTGCCGATTTGTTCCAGGCGGTTCCCGAGTTGATCAAAGCACTGTAGGCGTTTGTTGTAGCGGTTGTAGCGCCCCTTCTGTTGTTGCGGCAGCCCTTGTGGCTGCCATCGGCGCAATGACCTGTACCCCATTTATCGAAAATGGCAGCCACAAGGGTTGCCGCTACGCGCACGGGATACGTTTTTTATAGGTATTCGGTAGCCCGCTGCGGCATTGCTGCTGGAACATGTAAATAGGGTAAAAGCGCTTGTTAAATATACTGTGTTTATGTACAGTATTGCTTATGGCGCTAACCGATCCCTTTGCTGTTCTCGATTCCCGGCCCCCCGTCAATACTTTGCGTGGTCGCGGAGCTGTTGCCAATGTCCGGCATCGCTTTCAGCAAACGGATCGTGAAGACGTCGACGATGGCTGGGCGTCGTCAGGTTTGCCGGCGGAAAACACCGATGGCCTCGATACTGCGATCGGGGGTCCGGATGGCAAACATCAAGCAGTTATCCTGGCAGAAATCGCACCTGCTCGACTAAAGACGACCGTTACGGTGGAACAGGCTCGTAAGCTGATTTCGCATAACGAGTCCCCCGATATTCCTTTTGATCAAGCCGTCAACCCATATCGGGGGTGTGAGCACGGTTGCGTCTATTGCTATGCTCGTCCTACGCATGCTTACCTGGGCTATTCTCCGGGGCTGGATTTCGAAACCCGTTTGGTGGCCAAGGCCAATGCTGTAGAGGCGTTGCGGGCCGAGCTGGCGCGCCCAGGGTATCGTGTATCGCCCATCAATATTGGCTCAGCCACTGATGTGTATCAGCCCATCGAGCGTGAATGGCGGTTAACCCGGGGTCTGCTCGAGCTAATGCTCGAAACGCGACACCCGCTCACTATTGTGACTAAGAATGCGCTGATTGAACGTGATCTAGATCTTCTCCAGGCGTTGGCCGAGCAAAACCTGGTGGCGGTATACGTTAGCGTCACCACGCTCGATGCCGCCATGGCTCGCAGCCTGGAGCCGCGCGCGTCGGCCCCCTTGCGGCGTCTGCAGGCGGTGCGCACCCTGGCCCAGGCCAAGGTACCGGTTGGTGTGCTGGTTGCTCCCGTCATTCCCTTTATCAACGACGAGTCCATGGAATCTATTTTGCGGGAAGCGGCGGGAGCGGGCGCTCATTATGCCAACTACACGGTGTTGCGCCTGCCATGGGAAGTCAAGGTGGTGTTTGAAGAGTGGCTGCTTGCTCATTTCCCTGATCGGGCCCAGCGCGTGCTACATCGAATCGAAGATTTGCGTAATGGGCGTCGCAACGATCCTGCTTTTGGTTCGCGAATGCGAGGTTCCGGCTTATGGGCAGATTTGTTGCGCCAGCGCTTCGAACTTGCGGCGCGCAAATTGGGTTTGAATCGCACTCGGCTCAAACTTGATACTCATCGTTTCGTGTTTCCGGCGAGCGCCC
>JBDTLC010000101.1:0-26726 GCA_039935015.1 Paralcaligenes sp.
GTTCAAACAGCATCAAAGCCGCCAAAGTAGTGTATTCAAAGTAACTTAGGCTCACCTCTGCGCGCACCCCCTCAATCAGCGCGAGCTGCTCGGTGATTTGGGCATCGCTGACATTCTCGCCATTGACGCGTATCCGCTCGTTGAAATCGATCAGGTGCGGGGAGGTATACATGCCAACGTGATAGCCCGATGCCAGCAATATGGCCTCAAGCATGGCGCAGGTAGAGCCCTTGCCATTGGTCCCACCCACTGTAATTTTTATAAAAGGGTGCGCGAGCGCAAGCTTCTGAGCGACGATGCGAATGCGGTCCAATCCTAATTCGATGGGCTGATGATGCAAACGCTCCAGATACGCAAGCCAGTCAGCTAACGACGAGGTACTATCGGGAACAACAAGAGACATGATAAGTGCTTTATATGAAAATAAAAAACGGTGAGCCTGAGAACAGTGCTCACCGTGGCCATCAAAACATAGAGTGTTTGCTTACTTGCGACGAACCGGAGGCAGATCGGTACAACTGCCCTCGGCGACCTCAGCCGCCATACCGATGGATTCACCCAGTGTAGGATGAGGATGTATGGTTTTGCCGATGTCTACCGCGTCGGCGCCCATTTCAATAGCCAGAGCGATCTCACCGATCAGGTCGCCTGCATGGGTGCCTACTATACCGCCACCGATGATCTGATGCGTCTGCGCATCAAACAGGAGCTTGGTGAATCCTTCGTCTCGACCGTTGGCAATGGCGCGGCCCAGCGCAGCCCAAGGAAATAAGCCTTTCTCAATCGCAATACCTTCCTTTTTGGCACCCTCCTCGGTCACACCTACCCAAGCAATCTCTGGGTCGGTATAGGCCACAGAAGGGATGACGCGAGCGTCAAAATAACTTTTCTGCCCAGCGATCACTTCGGCCGCGACGTGCGCCTCGTGAACCGCCTTGTGGGCCAGCATTGGCTGTCCGACAATATCGCCTATCGCATAAATATGCGCCACATTGGTACGCATTTGCGCATCCACCGGGACAAAGCCACGGTCCGTAACTGCTACCCCTGCTTTATCGGCGGAGATCTTATTACCATTGGGCGCACGCCCTACCGCCTGCAGCACTAAATCGTAACGTTGTGGCTCTTTGGGCGCATTCTCACCCTCGAAGCTAACCCAGATACCGTCTTCCCGAGCCTCGGCTGCCACGGTTTTCGTCTTCAGCATCTTATGGTCGAAACGACCCGCATTCATTTTTTCCCACACTTTGACCAGGTCGCGATCGGCCCCTTGCATCAAGCCGTCGAGCATTTCGACCACATCCAACCGCGCACCCAACGACGAATACACGGTGCCCATTTCAAGGCCAATAATGCCGCCGCCCACTAGTAGCATTTTCTTTGGCAGGCTTGCCAGTTGCAAGGCTCCGGTAGAATCGACGACACGAGGGTCCTGCGGCAGGAACGGCAGCTTTACTGACTGACTGCCCGCCGCAATAATTGCTGATTTGAACTGCACCGTTTGCGCAGCACCGCCATCGGCAGTAACGGTAAGATGATGGGGGCCTGCAAACTGACCATTTCCTGCCATCACTTTGACCTTGCGCGCTTTCGCCATGCCCGCCAAACCGCTCGTCAACTTGCCCACCACCTGATCCTTATAGCCACGCAACACATCCAAGTCGATGGTCGGCGCACCGAAGGTCACACCGTGCGTCGCGAGTGCTCGGGCTTCGTCGGCCACTGCAGCCGTATGCAACAGAGCCTTTGAAGGGATGCAACCCACATTCAGGCATACGCCTCCTAGAGTGGCGTAACGCTCAACCAGTACGACCGCCAGACCGAGGTCGGCTGCGCGAAACGCAGCCGAATAGCCGCCAGGGCCTGCTCCCAACACCAGTACATCACACTCAAAATCGCTCGGACCGGCATAGCTGGCGGCGCCCGTAGTGGCAACGTTCGACGCTGGCGCTGCCTGCGTAGTTGCTGCGGTTGCCGCGAGGGTTGAAGACACAGAAGGTGTCGCAGATTCTGTGCGTTTCGCTTCGGCCTGAGCCTCTACCTCTACCTCCAGAACAGGGGCTCCCTGAGCCACTTTGTCGCCCACCTTGAGCAGGATGGAACGCACGACACCGCCTTGCGAGGCTGGGATTTCCATGGATGCCTTATCGGATTCCACTGTTATCAGGCTTTGCTCTGCCTTTATCGTATCGCCCACTGCCACCAAAATTTCAATGACCTCGACTTCGGAGAAGTCACCAATATCGGGCACAGCAATAGTTTGTGTACTCATTGCAATCTCCTACAGAGCTATGCGGCGGAAATCGGCCAACAAAGTGGCCAGATAGGCGTTAAAGCGCGCAGCCGATGCGCCATCAATGACGCGATGGTCATACGATAGAGAGAGCGGCAGCATAAGGCGTGGTTGAAACGCCTTGCCATCCCACACGGGGGCTTGTGAAGACCGGGAAACACCCAAAATTGCAACCTCGGGAGCATTAATAATTGGCGTGAATGACGTGCCTCCGATACCTCCCAAAGAAGAAATCGAAAAACAACCACCCTGCATCTTAGCCGGCGACAACTTGCCGTCGCGGGCTTGCTTGGCCAAGTCAGACGTTTCAACAGCGACTTCAATGACCCCTTTTCGGTCGGCATCTCGTATGACTGGCACGACCAAACCGTTGGGCGTGTCGGCCGCAAAGCCAATGTGGTAATACTGTTTAAGCACCAGATTGTCGCCATCGAGCGACGCATTGAATTCAGGAAATTTCTTGAGCCCGGCCACTACGGCCTTGATCAAGAAAGCAAGCATCGTGACCTTGATGCCGGATTTCTGATTCTCCTGGTTCAACGTTATCCGTAAGGCTTCAAGATCGGTGATATCGGCCACATCATTATTGGTGACGTGTGGAATCATCACCCAGTTGCGGTGCAAATTAGCGCCCGAGATTTTTTTAATACGCGAAAGCGGCTTGACCTCAGTTGGACCAAACTTGGCGAAATCCACTTTGGGCCAACCAAGAACGCTTAACCCTCCCACCGATCCGCCTGCGGTTGATGTGCCCGCGCCGGTAGCCAATGCCTCTTTAACAAACAAGCGCACGTCATCTTGAGTGATGCGGTGCTTGTCGCCCGTCCCCATGACGACGCCAAGGTTTACACCCAGTTCACGCGCAAATTTGCGCACCGATGGCGAAGCATGCGGCAAATTACGCGCTGGCACATTGGCATCGGCATATGCCTCGGTAGGCGAATGCCGCTCAACCGGCGCAGAAGCCAGGCTAGTCAATGGCGCCGCAGCGCCGCGTTCAGGCTGTGCCGCGGGTGCCGGGCCGGCCGCTGCTGCAGACGGCGCAGTTGCAGGTGTAGCAGCAGGTTCGACAGCCTGCGCGGCGGCTGGTGCTGCCGCAGGCTCCGCCGCAGGCTCTTGCGAAGCCTCTATCTCGAGAATGACCGAACCTTGTTTGACCTTGTCGCCTACTTTCGTCTTGAGCGACTTGACCACGCCTGCGCTGGATGACGGTATTTCCATAGACGCCTTGTCGGATTCAACTGTAATCAGGCTTTGTTCAGCCTTGATCGTATCGCCCGCGGCCACTAGCAGTTCAATAACCTCCACCTCGCTGAAATCGCCAATATCCGGAACCTTGACCTGGATGATATTGCTCATGTTTGTCTCCCCCTCAGGCGTGATGCGGATTGGCTTTATTGGGATCGATGCCATATTTCTTGATGGCTTCGACTACTTTTGCTACAGGCAGTTGCCCATCTTCGACCAGGCCGCGCAAAGCCGCCAGCACGACGAAATGACGGTTTATTTCGAAATGCACTCTTAGCTTAGAGCGAAAATCGGAACGCCCGAAACCATCGGTGCCTAACACTTTCAACGTACGCCCCTTAGGAATAAAGGGGCGAATTTGATCGCCATAAGCCTTGATGTAATCGGTGGAGATCACGATCGGGCCTGGCGCGGACTGCAATTGCCTGGTTACATAGGGCAAGGCCGCCTCAGTGTCTAGCGGATTGAGCAGAGAATGGCGCTCGCAGTCCAGACCATCGCGACGCAATTCCGTAAAGCTGGTCACGCTCCATAAGTCTGACGCTACACCCCAATCGTTTTCAAGCAGTTCCTGAGCAGCCAGTACCTCGCGCAAAATGGTGCCCGAACCCATCAGTTGCACGCGCAGCTTGCCTTTACCCACCGACTTGAACTTGTACATACCCCGCAGAATGCCTTCTTTATCGTCGGGATTGAACCCAGGCTGCGGATAATTTTCATTCATCACCGTGATGTAATAAAACACATTCTCCTGGTCTTCAATCATCCGTCGCAGGCCATCCTGAATAATGACCGCGATCTCGTGCGCGAACGAAGGATCGTAGGAAAGACAGTTGGGAATTAACGAAGACTGAATATGGCTATGCCCGTCTTCGTGTTGCAGCCCTTCGCCATTCAAGGTTGTGCGGCCTGCGGTACCGCCCAGCAGAAAGCCGCGCGCCTGCATGTCGCCGGCCGCCCAGGCCAAGTCGCCCACCCGCTGAAAACCGAACATGGAATAGTAAATATAGAACGGAATCATGATCCGGTTGTTGCTCGAATACGAAGTAGCCGCCGCCAGCCACGAGCTGAACCCACCCGCTTCGTTAATCCCTTCCTGCAACAATTGTCCATCGGCCGCTTCTCGGTAATACATCACCTGATCTTTATCGACCGGGGTATATTTCTGGCCCTCCGGAGCGTAAATCCCGATTTGACGGAACAACCCTTCCATGCCGAAGGTGCGCGACTCATCGACCAGCACGGGCACTACACGCGGGGCCAATGTTTTGTCGCGCAGTATCTGGTTAAGAACCCGTACGAACGCCTGCGTTGTGGAAATTTCACGGCCCTCTGCCGTGGGCTCGAGCACCGCCTTGAAGACCTCGAGTTCGGGCACCTGCAAATGCTCATCGGCCTTGGTGCGGCGTTTGGGCAGAAAGCCACCCAACGCGGCGCGGCGTTCGTGCAAATACTTCATTTCTGGCGAATCGTCGGCCGGCTTGAAATATGGTAACTCCTCAAGCTTATCGTCGGGGATAGGGATATTAAAACGGTCGCGAAACTCACGCACTGAATCCACGTCGAGTTTCTTTTGCTGATGAGTGGGATTTTTGGCCTGGCCTACGTGCCCCATGCCGTAACCCTTGATCGTCTTGGCCAAAATCACTGTGGGCTGGCCACGGTGGTCGTTGGCCGACGCAAACGCCGCATAGACTTTGTGCGGATCGTGACCACCACGATTCAGACGCCAGACGTCTTCGTCGCTCATGCGGCTGACCATTTCAAGCAGTTTGGGATGCTTGCCGAAAAAATGTTCGCGCACGAACTTGCCATCGTGCGCCTTATAGGCCTGATACTCTCCATCGACTGACTCTTCCATAATGCGCAGCAAAATGCCTTCTTTATCGCGCGCAAATAAGGGATCCCAATAACCTCCCCAGACAAGCTTAATAACATTCCAACCGCTACCGCGGAAATCGCCCTCAAGCTCCTGGATGATTTTCCCGTTGCCCCGCACAGGGCCATCGAGACGCTGCAAATTGCAGTTGATGACAAAAATAAGGTTGTCGAGCTTTTCACGGGCAGCCAGGCCGATGGCGCCCAACGATTCGGGCTCGTCCATCTCGCCGTCGCCGCAAAATACCCAGACCTTACGTTTGCTCGTGTCACAGATGCCGCGCGCATGCAAATATTTAAGAAAGCGCGCCTGATAAATGGCCATCAAAGGCCCCAAGCCCATGGAAACGGTAGGAAATTGCCAGAATTCCGGCATGAGCTTGGGATGCGGATAGGAAGACAGGCCCTTTCCGCCGGTTTCTTGACGGAAATTGTTAAGCTGCTCTTCGCTCAGACGGCCTTCAAGATAGGCTCGACCGTACATGCCCGGCGACGAATGCCCTTGAAAGTACACCAGATCGCCGCCATGATTTTCGGTTTCACCATGCCAGAAATGATTTTGGCCACAACCTATCATGGTTGCCATTGACGCAAAAGACGCAATGTGTCCGCCCAGGTCGCCGCCATCGGCCGGATGATGCCGGTTCGCCCTGACCACCATGACCATGGCATTCCAGCGTACATACGAACGTATGCGTTCCTCTAGGATCAGATTACCTGGATGCGCCGGTTCGAGCCCGGGCGGAATGGTGTTGAGATAGGCGGTATTAGGCGAAAAAGGAATATGCGCACCTGAACGGCGAGCCAGATCGATAAGCCGCTCGAGCAGATAATGTGCGCGTTGCGGACCCTCCCGATCCAATACGGCCTCCAGCGCGTCCAGCCATTCTTGCGTTTCGAGTGCTTCGTCACTGTCGACGCTAGCATTTGCAGTAATTTGATCAGAAGAGGACATTGGGTGTCTCCTGTTTTTAGTAGTGAGTCAGATACGAGCAACGGCTAAGCCGCTACCTTAGTTATACCCTAAGCTGGCACTGGGGACGGCTGGCACAAAGAAAAGGCCAACCGAAAAACCCGGCCCCTTAGCATCATTCTAGAAAAGACTATCACATCGAGCAAGAGAAATTTCACTTTATGGTGTCAATTTTCATAATGCGGAATGTAAACAGACTACTTACAGTCTAAAATGCGTCAACTACTCCATATCGAGCTATGTTCAGCCCATCGAAGAAGTCCCTCATACCGACGACGTTCTATGAACAAGCCAAGGCCAGCCGACGCGGCTTTTACTGGTTGACGCCAGTCATCGTGCTCGTTCTGTACTTATGCGTCATGGGCGCTTTCATTTGGCTGCAGCGTCTGCACAACGATAGCGTCATGTTCGTCACAATCGACCAGGAGACACGCCAGCAGCGACTCATCATGGTCGTAATAGCCTTGTCCTGCGTTATTGTATTGAGCCTATTGGCGCTATGGCGTTATACACGCTTTCGTACGCGGGCCGAGGCCGCACTCATTGCCGAAACCGGCTTTCGCCGCGCCATGGAGAATTCCATGTCCACCGGCATGCGTGTCTTCGATCTTCACGGCCGCATCGCTTACGTCAACCCGGCTTTCTGCCGCATGATAGGCTGGAACGAAGCGGATCTTATCGGCCGCACCACACCCTTCCCTTACTGGCTGCCGGGACGTCACTCGCAGCATCAAGAAACTCTGGATATTTTGCTGGCTGGGCGCACGCCCAGTAGCGGACTGGAGGTCGAAGCCCAACGCCGCGACGGTTCGCGCTTCACGGCCCGGATGTACGTATCGCCGCTACGCGACCCCGACGGCGAACAGATCGGCTGGATGACTTCCATGACCGATATCACTGAGCCCAAACGCATACGTGAAGCGCTTACTGCGGCACACGAGCGTTTCATGACTGTGCTCGAGGGCCTTGACGATGCCATTTCGGTGGTGGCCGACACGCCCGATGGGCTGGAGTTACTGTTTGCCAATCGTACCTACCGCCGATTCTTCGGCGCCCAGCCTAGCGGCCACGGCGAGCTGCTGGGCGGGCGCCTGGGGCGCTTTACCGACGAAACTGTCGAGGCCTTCTCGGAATCGTCGCAACGATGGTTCGAAGTCCACCACCGGATACTGGCCTGGACGGACGGCCGCCGCGTGCGGCTACAAGTTGCACGCGACATCACCGAGCGACGCCGACACGAGGAAGCCTCACGACTCCAGCAGGAGAAAATTCAGCTCACCAGCCGCCTGACCACGATGGGTGAAATGGCCTCCTCTCTGGCCCACGAACTGAATCAGCCTCTGACCGCCATCTCGAATTACAGCATGGGTGCAGTGGCCATGATCAAATCGGGCAATGTCCAGGTTGAAAGCCTGCTCGATGCGCTTGAAAAGGCGGCCAGCCAAGCCGAGCGCGCGGGCAAAATTATTAGCCGCATACGGGAATTCGTCAAACGCAGCGAGCCTCGCCGCCAGCGCGTAGCCATTACTCAAATACTGGATAATGCCATCGACTTCGCTGAAATCGACGCACGCAAGCGGCAGGTACTCATTGAAAAGCACCTACCTGCCGCCATGCCCGAAGTCATGGCGGATCCCATACTGATCGAACAAGTATTATTGAACTTGCTCAAAAACGGCGTCGAAGCGATGGAGAAAAGCGATTACCGCGTTCTTCATGTCACCGTCACCGACCAGTTTCCCTTGGTCGAAATTGCAGTTATAGATCGCGGCTACGGTTTGCGCGAGCCGGATAAACTGTTCGAACCTTTCTACAGTACGAAATCTGAAGGCCTCGGCATGGGGCTAAATATCTGTCGCACTATTATCGAATCTCACCACGGTCGTCTTTGGGCCAGCGCTAATCCAGATGGCGGTACGATCTTCCGCTTTACCCTTCCTTGCGCTACGCCTCAAGCGTCCGACAAGACCGAAAACCCCCAGGAGTTGCAAGTATGAGTACACCCCAAGCATCCAGCACCATCTTCATTGTTGACGACGATGAAGCCGTCCGCGACTCGCTGCGATGGTTACTTGAAGCTAATGGCTACCGGGTTCGAAGCTTTGGCGGAGCAGAAGAGTTCCTCAACGCCTACGACCCCGAACAGGTTGGCGTACTAATTGCCGACGTGCGCATGCCTGGCATGAGCGGCCTGGAGCTGCAAGAAGCTCTAATTGCACGCCAGGCTCCTTTACCTATTGTGTTTATTACGGGCCACGGCGACGTTCCCATGGCCGTATCAACGATGAAAAAAGGTGCAGTCGATTTCCTTGAAAAGCCCTTCAACGAAACCGACCTTCGCACAATCGTCGCGAATATGCTCCAACAGGCCAATGAACGGGTCAGCCAGGCCCAGGTGCAAAAAAATCACCAGGCGGTTTTAGGCCGTCTGACGGCTCGCGAACAACAGGTTCTGGAACGTATTGTGGCCGGCCGCCTGAACAAACAAATTGCCGGGGACCTGAACATCAGCATCAAGACGGTCGAAGCACATCGCGCAAACATCATGGAAAAGCTTGAGGTCACCACCGTCGCAGATCTCATGAAAATCGCCCTGACCAAAGCAGAAGGGGTGGCATGAGCGCTCGCATCATCGATGGCAAGGCGTTGTCGGCCAGTATAAAAGCCGAGGTCGCGCGACGCGTTAACGCCTTAGCGAGCCAGGGAATCACACCCGGTCTGGCGGTCGTTCTAGTGGGCGAAGACCCTGCCTCGCAAGTGTATGTGCGTAACAAAGCCGCCGCCTGTGAAAAAGCTGGCCTGCATTCAAAAGTCGTACGCCTCGCCGCCAATATCAGTGAAGACACTTTGCTCGGCGTCGTGCGCGAGCTCAATAATGATGCACGCGTACACGGCATCCTGGTGCAGTTGCCTCTACCCGCGCAGATCAATTCCAGCAAAGTCATTGAAACGATCGTGCCTGCCAAAGACGTTGACGGTTTTCACATCAGCAATGCCGGCTTGCTCATGACGGGCCGGCCCCTAGTTCGTCCGTGCACCCCCTACGGCATCATGAAGATACTGGAATCCGAAAACATAGCGTTACGCGGCGCGGAAGCTGTCGTGGTGGGAGCCAGCAACATCGTCGGCAAACCCATGGCCCTGCTGCTCCTGGCAGCAGGCGCCACGGTCACGCTGTGCAACTCCAAAACCCGTGACTTGGGCGCACAGACACGTCGAGCCGACGTACTCGTGGTGGCGACCGGTCATGCGCACATGATTACGGGCGACATGATCAAACCCGGCGCCATCGTCATCGACGTGGGGATCAATCGTCAGGCCGATGGCAAACTTACGGGCGACGTCGAGTTCGAATCAGCGTACAAAGTTGCTGGCGCCATCACACCTGTGCCGGGTGGAGTGGGGCCCATGACTATTGCCATGCTGCTGGTCAACACACTCGAAGCCGCCGAACGCGGCGTCCATAGCTAGATTTACAGGCTCTCTCATCATGATTTCCAACCCACTGTTGACGCCCATCGACGCGTTTGTCGACTATGCTGCCGTCACGCCAGAACATATTGTGCCCGCGCTCACCGAACTGATTTCCCAGGCGCGCGCCGCAGTCAACCAAGCTGCGAATCCCGATTGCGATCCTGATTGGGACAACTTTATTACTCCACTTGAAAATGCGTCAGAAAGGCTTTGGCGTGCCTGGTCGGTGGCCAGCCACCTCAATGCCGTCGTCAACACACCCGAGTTGCGCGAAGCCTACAACCTGTCTCTTGCACACGTTACCGAATTTTCCACCTGGATGGGTTTGCACACCGGCCTATATACCCAATACCAACGCCTGCGGGCCAGCCCGCAGTACCACCAATTATCGCCTACGCGGGCGCGAATCATCGATATGGCCTTACGCGATTTCCGCTTAAGCGGAGTCGAACTCGTCGGCACGGCGCGAGAACGTTACGCACAGATTTCCGACCAGGAAGCGCAAGTTTCCCAAAAGTTTTCTGAAAACGTGCTCGACGCAACCGACAATTGGTCGATGCATATTGAAGACGAAACGCGTCTTGACGGCGTCCCCGCCCACACCCTGCAGGCAGCGCGCACCGCTGCCACGGAAAAAAATTTGACGGGATGGCTGTTGACGCTCAAGATGCCGTGCTATTTGCCAGTCATGCAACATGCGAAAAACAGAGATCTGCGCGAAACGTTGTACCGCGCCCATGCCACATTGGCTTGCGAACAAGGCGACCCTGCACTAGACAATTCCAGGCTCATCGAACAAATGCTGGCGTTACGGGCCGAGCAGGCACAACTGCTCGGTTTCCCCGATTTTGCTGCCTTGCGCCTGCAGACTCGGATGGCCGACAACGCCGAACAGGTCCTGAAATTTTTACGTCAGTTGGCCACGCAGGCCAAGCCTTACGCACTACGCGATCTCGAACAATTACGCCAGTTCGCCAAAAATGAACTCGCTCTCGATGTCCTTGAAATGTGGGATATCCCTTTTGCGACAGAGCGCCTGCGTGAAACACGCTACGCCTATTCAGAAGAAGAAATCAAACCGTATTTCACTGAGCCTGCTGTATTCAAAGGCTTGTTCGGCGTCATGGAAAAACTGTTCGACGTACGGGTTCGCAACAGCAACGTCGCCACATGGCGCCCCGATGCGCGGGCCCTGCAGATTGAAACCCGAGAAGGAAAACTGCTCGGACACCTCTTGATTGATCTATACGCGCGCAGCGGCAAGCAAGGCGGCGCCTGGGTCGACAGTGAACGGAATCGGCGCAAAATTGACGGCCAAATCCAAACGCCAATCGCTTACCTGACCTGCAACTTCTCGGGGCCGCAGGGAGCCAAACCTGCACTCCTTACCCACGACGACGTCATAACCCTGTTTCACGAAAGCGGTCATGCTCTGCATGCCTTGCTCTCCGAAGTCGACGATCCCGCTGCTGCCGCATTTGCCAGCGTAGAGTGGGACGCCATCGAGTTGCCGTCGCAATTCATGGAAAATTTCTGCTGGGAATGGCCTGTTGTCCAGACACTGTCGGCTCACGTCGATACCGGCCTGCCTTTACCCCGTGACCTGTACGACAAATTGCTGGCTGCCAAAAATTTTCAGAGTGGCATGCAAACCGTCAGACAGATCGAGTTCGCGCTTTTCGACATGCTCATCCACCATCAGAAAGCCGGACTAGAGATCCGCGAAGTATTGGACACCTTGCAGCGGGTGCGCCAAGAAGTGGCCGTCTTGTTTGCGCCATCGTGGCAACGATTCCCACACAACTTTTCGCACATATTCGCGGGAGGCTACGGCGCCGGCTATTACAGCTACAAATGGGCTGAGGTATTGTCTGCCGACGCGTACGCAGCCTTCGAAGAGGAATCTGGCAGCCCAGCGCAGCGTGACACTCTGAACCCAACCATCGGGCAGCGCTATCGCAAAGAGATCCTGGCCGTAGGCGGCACGCGGCCCGCCGCCGATTCCTTTTACGCGTTTCGAGGCAGAGCGCCCAGCATGGATGCCCTGCTACGCCACAACGGCATGGCAAGTACTGACTTATAATTGCCAAGAATCTATTTTCGAGATTGTCGATGAATCTCTGGAACACCCGTTTACGGCGCGGCCTTGTGATGACGGCCATGCTGGCCTTCGCAGGCCTGTCTCAGGCACAAAGCACCATCCACAATGTGCGCGGCTTCTTGCCGGACCTGCGCTTTACTCTCGAAGGCGCTGGCGGTAAAACCGTAACTCAAAATGCCTTCAAAGGAAAAACAGTATTGCTGTTTTTCGGCTATGCCAGTTGTCCCGACATCTGTCCGACGACCATGGTGCAATTGGCACAAGTCGTAAAAAACCTGGGCGAACAGGCTCACAACGCGCAGATTCTGTTTATTAGCGTCGACCCGCACCGTGACACCCCCGACGCGCTCCAGGCGTATGTCAACGCCTTTGACAAGAACGCCATAGGGTTGACTGGCACGGAAAAACAGGTGGCCGATGTAGCGCGACGCTACCGGGTGGCCTATCAAATAGAAAAGCCCAAGAACCCCCAGAGCAAAGATTATTTGGTCGCGCACAGCCGCGGCGTGTATATCTTCGACAAAAAAGGTCACGCCGAACTGCTCGCTCCCGATACGGAATCAGTCGACACGCTTACCCAAAGCCTGAAGGCGCTACTGGCTAAAACCAATAAGTAGCCGTTGCCATTTTTATGGCACCCACAAGGGGTGCCACTACATACGCGACCGGCACGTATTTGTAGTGGCACCCCTCGTGGGTGCCACAATCACCATTACCAACTTCTTACTACTTAAACAGAACCACTATTCGCCACATCAAAGCGTCACTCGTTTAAACGAAGTTATTCCATTTTCAAGCGCTTTTAACTTGCTGCAATACATCTCTTGCTGGCGTCAGTTGGCTCGCAGCCTGCCGTAAGGCTGTGCGCAGACCCTCTTCAACCACCGGATGGTAAAACGGCATTTCTAGCATCGTGGGCACAGTCATGTGTTGCTGTACCGCCCAAGATAGCAAATGGGCAAGATGCTCAATACTGGGTCCCGCCATTTCCGCGCCTAAAAACCGGCCATCGTACTGATCGGCATAAACACGCAGTTTGCCGCGATTCTTCAACATCACCCGCGAACGCCCCTGGTTGGCAAAATCGACCTCACCAATCACTACGCCAGACGTTGGCAAATCTTTGAAATGCACACCAACCTGAGCAATCTGCGGATCGGTAAATACGATGGACAGTGGCGCGCGACGCTGTCCAAGGTGCACCATCGGATATCGCGCCGCATTTTCACCCGCAATCCGGCCTTCATCGGCGGCTTCATGCAAAAACAGTAGTTCACCGTCTACATCGCCTGCGATAAATAAAGAAGAAGTGCCCAACTGCAAAGTCTGCCGATCAAATTCTGGCAGACCTTTGTCATTTAGCACCAAAGAAGTATTCGTGAGATGCAGATGATCCAAATTCGGGCGGCGGCCGACCGTCATTAGCAAATAATCGAAACGCTCCAGAACCTCTCGCCCATGCGCATCGGCCCAGCGCACCTCCACTTCGCTGCCGTCACGCACGGCGGATATGATCCGGGTATTAAGCGAAAGCGAAAACTCAGCTTGAAAAGCAGCCAATGCACTCGCCTTGACCTCGGGGTCGCTCAAACCGCCCAAGCTGGCACTACGCCCCAGCAAACGTACATGTACACCCAAGCGTGCCAATGCTTGTCCCAGTTCCAGGCCGATAACGCCTGGCCCGACGACCATCACGCGACGTGGCAGGTCGTTCCAATAAAATACATCATCATTCACAATCAGCCGATCACCCAAGGCTTTATAGCTGTCGGGCACAACCGGAGTAGACCCCGTTGCGATAACGACTCGAGACGCTTCAACCCGAGTATGCTCGCCCACCTGCAACACCGTATCGGAGAGGAAACGGGCATAGCCGCGAATTTTGTCCTGTGCAGGGATACTGTCGATGCTTTCCAGCACAAAACCCACAAACCGATCGCGTTCGCTTTTGACACGATCCATGACTTCGACGCCATTGACGCGTATAGGACTATCGACATGGACACCAAACGGCGAGGTATTTGCAGCCGAATGAGCCGCGTCGGCGGCGGCGATCAATAGTTTGGATGGCATGCAACCTACACGGGCGCAGGTCGTGCCATAAGGGCCGCCCTCGACAATCACGGCGTTCAGGCCAGCCGCTTTAACAGCCCGATAAGCGGACATGCCCGCCGTTCCAGCGCCAATAATAGCGACGTCTATTTTAAGAATTTTCATGCTATTTCTCTCCTGTCTGGATGAAAACCATCCACCGCGCTGTACCAACCTGACCTGGCCTGCCGCAGCTTTGGAAACCGAAAGAACACTCAGGCCACCTGTTGAGGGGTGTAACCCGCCTCACGAATTGCGGCCTCGATCGCCACAGCATCACTGGCACCTTCCACGGTAACACGATGACTTGCCGTCACGGCCAGTACCGACACACCGGGGGCCACTTCATGCACGGCTGTGGTAATCGTTTTAACGCAATGGCCACAAGTCATATCTGGTACTAAAAATTCAATTTTCATATCTACCTCTGTCATGCAACGCTAGCCAATTTGTAGTGTAAACCTTACTATGATTGGAAGCTCAAGTTCCAATGAGCCCTATTTCACATTATTAAGCGATACGTCATGATAAGCTTGACATTACCATAATGTTAAGGTTAACACTATGCGGTATCCAAACATTAACAAGACTTTATATGAACGGCTCAGTCACCTTGCCTAGACACATCGATCTTTCTATTGACGGTATGACCTGCGCCTCATGCGTGCGTCGTGTCGAGCAGGCGCTGGCCGCCGTGCCCGGAGTAACTCAGGCGCAGGTGAATCTTGCAACCGAGCGCGCCCGTGTCAGCCTTGACTCTGTCGTCCCACTCGAACGTCTGCTAGAGGCGGTGCAAAAAAGAGGCTATACCGCCCACGCGTTCAAAACGGCCAACCTGGCACAGGATACCGGGCAGGCGCTCAGAAAAACCAAAGATGAGCAAACGCTCAAAGTCAACTTTCTCGTGGCCATATGCCTGACCTTGCCCGTTTTTGTTATCGAAATGGGAGGCCACGCTTATACGCCATTTCACCATTACCTGCTGCAGACACTTGGTGCGCAGAATATCGCCTACCTGCAGTTTGTCCTGGCGACGCTTACTCTGGCTATTCCAGGCCGCTCCTTTTTTACCCTCGGATTCAAGGCTGCTTCTCATCTGAGCCCAGACATGAACACCCTGGTCGCCCTGGGAGCCGGCAGCGCGTGGCTGTATTCCACCATCTCAACCTTCGTACCGCAATGGTTGCCGCCACGATCCGTCCACCTGTATTACGAAGCCGCCGCCGTCATTGTCACGTTGATATTGCTGGGCCGCTATCTTGAGGCACGAGCCCGTGGCAAGACCGGCTCGGCCATCAGACGACTGATCGGCCTGCAACCCAGAACCGCCCGCTTACAACGCGGCGAGCAATGGATCGACACGCCTATAGATACCCTGAAGGTCGATGACATCGTGCTGGTCCGCCCTGGCGAAAAAATCCCCGTCGACGGCGTGATTACCAGTGGTCGCTCTTACGTAGACGAATCAATGTTAACGGGCGAATCTGCAGCCGTGCTTAAGGAAATGGGCGCCAAGGTAGCAGGCGGGACGCTCAACACATCGGGCAGCTTTACCGTGTTGATAAAGCATCTGGGCGCTGACACCGTGCTGGCGCGCATCATACGTATGGTGGAAGAGGCTCAGGGCAGCAAGCTGCCAATTCAAAGCATCGTTGACCGGATCACTGCATGGTTTGTTCCGGCCGTCATACTGATTGCATTGGGCACATTTTTATTGTGGCTAGCCATCGGGCCCAGTCCGTCGCTATCGTACGCGCTTATCAATGCGGTGGCGGTTTTGATCATCGCCTGCCCTTGCGCAATGGGCCTGGCTACCCCCACGTCCATTATGGTAGCCACCGGGCGCGCCGCCGACATGGGTATTCTGTTTCGACAAGGCCAAGCCCTCCAAACCTTGAAAGACGCCAAGGTCATCGCGTTCGACAAAACTGGAACGCTCACTTACGGCAAACCAGCGTTAACTGACTTGCACCTGGTGCCTGGTTTGGATCCTGACGCAACCTTGGCCGAGATTGCCTCGATTCAGGCTCTTTCCGAACATCCTATCGCACTGGCAATCACGCAGGCGGCAAAACAGAAGAACCTCGGCCTGTTGGCTGTAACGGGGTTCACAGCCATTTCAGGATCGGGCGTACAGGCTGACACAAATAACCACCACTATTTGCTGGGTTCTGCTCGCTTAATGCAGCAGTCAGGTATCGCTCTGGACAGCTTTGAACCTATTGCCGCCCGCCTGGGGCTGGCCGGCAAATCTCCGATTTATATCGCCCGCGACGGTGCATTAGCAGGCGTCTTAGCGGTCGCAGACCAGATCAAGGAAAGCGCACGCGCCACCGTGCAAAAGCTGGAACAAATGGGCATCAAGACCGCAATGATTACCGGCGACAACAGCAGAACCGCCCAGGCCATCGCGCTGCAGCTGGGTATGACCGAGGTTCACGCCGAAACCTTGCCCGAGAACAAAGTTGCGCTCCTACAAGCGCTGAAACGCAGTCACGGCACCCTGGCCTACGTGGGAGACGGCATTAACGACGCTCCCGCCCTGGCATTTGCCGATGTAGGGATCGCGATAGGTGCCGGCACAGATATAGCCATAGAGTCAGCTTCCGTAGTGTTGATGTCCGAGGACCTAATGGCCGTTCCGGCCGCGATCGGTCTGTCTGTGGCAACCTTGCGCAATATCCGGCAGAATTTGTTCTGGGCATTCGCCTACAACGTAGCACTTATTCCTCTGGCTGCCGGCGCCCTGTATCCCGGCTACGGAATTTTGCTCTCTCCAGTACTGGGCGCCGCCGCAATGGCTTTATCAAGCGTCTTCGTGGTGGGCAATGCCCTGCGTCTGAAGCGCTTCAATCCCTCGAATCGGGTTCACACATCATGAATATTGGACAGGCTGCAGCGCAATCGGGCATTTCCGCCAAAATGATCCGCTACTACGAAAGTATCCGCTTGCTCGATGCCAGCAAACGTACAGAATCAGGGTACCGCGTCTATCACGAACGCGACCTGCACGCCCTGCGCTTCATTCGCCGAGCGCGCGATCTGGGGTTTTCGCTTAATCAGATTGATACCTTGATGGCCTTGTGGCGCGACAAGTCCCGCGCCAGCTCGGAAGTGAAACAATTGACCAACGAACACATCGCCGAACTTGAACGCAAAGCGACCGAGTTGCAGGAAATGGCCGCCACACTAAAGAACCTGGCCGACCATTGCCACGGTAATGACCGTCCCGACTGCCCTATTATCGATAACTTCGGACGCCAGCCGGAAGAAAGCCGAAAATAGGAGCGCAACACGAGCCGGCTCAGGGCCCGGTTAAAGGCCAGTCCACTCGCTTACATACTGCCTGTAATCCGGACGCTCGGGAGCCGTCGTGTCCCGAATTGGCGTGCCTATGGCCAGATAACCCATAAAACGATAATCCAGCCCATCAAAACCCAGCGCCTCGTTAACCTCGTCAACATAGGTGCCCAGGCCCGTGCTCCAATAAGCTCCAAAACCCAACATATGCGCAGCGTTCAACATTTGGGTAACGGCCGCGCCTGTAGCCAGCATGCGCTCGTGTTCGGGGATTTTGGTATTGGAATGATCCAGCAGGCAAGCCACAGCCACGAGCAACGGCACCTCGGCCAGCCATTGCCGGGTCCTGGTTTCCTTTTCCGCCGTGAACGGTATACCCGCCGCACGGGCGGCACCGAAGGCTACATCGGCTACTCGCCCAATGGCGGCACCTCGAATGAGCTCAAAGCGCCAAGGCCGCAAATGCCCATGGTCTGGGGCCGTCATGGCTGCCTGTAAAATTTGCGCCAACTGTTCATCGTCCGGCCCGGGAGCGCGTACAAACTTGACCGAACGGCGCGACATTAAATAATCAATGGGTGCAACTGGCATTGAAATCCTCAAGGCAATAAATCAAAAAAATGAAGATACATGCGGCGTCAGCAAGCTCCTTGCCTGCTAAAGTCACCTGTCAAGGCCTCTGGGCCGCCACCAGAATGGCCTTCATGTCGCGCACCGCCTTTTCCCACCCGTCAAAAATGGCGCGGGCTACGATGGCATGGCCAATATTGAGTTCGGACACTCCAGGCAACGCAGCAATATATTGTGCGTTGCCGTAATGCAGGCCATGACCGGCATTAACACGCAAACCCAAGCCGATTCCCTGTGCAATGCCAGCTCGCAGGCGATCAAACTCAATGGCGCGCAGATGAACGTCATGCGCATCGGCATAGGCCCCTGTATGCAGTTCAATAACCGTCGCACCTGTGCGCGTGGCAGCATCGATTTGCGCCGCATCAGGATCGATAAACAGAGACACCCGTATACCCGCGTCATGTAACTGACTTACGGCCTGCCGGGTAGCCTCGAAATGAGTGACAACATCCAGCCCGCCTTCGGTCGTCAGTTCGACACGCTTCTCCGGGACAAGACACACATCGTCGGGCCGCAGCTTGCAGGCGATGCCCAGCATCTCGGCAGTAATGGCGCACTCCAGATTCATACGCGTGCGCAATTTGGGTCGAATCGCCCATACGTCGGCATCTTGAATATGGCGCCGATCCTCGCGCAAATGCAACGTAATCAGATCGGCGCCCGCCTCTTCCGCCCGCACGGCCGCCTCGGCCGGATCCGGATAAGTCGTCATGCGCTGTTGGCGCAAAGTGGCCACATGATCAATGTTTACGCCAAGTTCAATCATTTCACAAAACCTTTTGCAGATGCCGCGTGAATAAATGTTTTATTCTATCGCGCTATGGCGACCGCGATGAAAATGGCAGCCACAAGGGCTGCCACTACCTGAGCGGGGCGGCGCGTATTTGTAGCGGCAGCCCTTGTGGCTGCTATTTTTAATTAGAGGTACGAATCATTACATCTTGCCCGGCGCAGCGCTCGCCGCAGGCAAGACGCCAGGCGTGGCCGACACAGCAGGCGTTGCGCTATTTTCCAGCCATCCGCCACCCAGAGCCTGGTAAAGGGCTACCCGATTCACTAAAGAATTCAAGCCAGTCTGCAAGAAAGAAAGCTGGGCGGTGTAAAGATTGACTTCGGCCGTTTGTACCTGCAGGAAGCTATCAACGCCGCTGGTGTAACGTAGCTGAGAAAGTTTAAGTGTTTGTATGTTGGACTGTTCCAGCGAACGCAGGGCGTCGAGCTGTTGGGTATAGGTCGCTTCGCCCGCCAGCGCATCAGCAACCTCTTTGAAGGCTGTCTGTATCGTCTTTTCGTACTGAGCGACAGCCTCCTTTTGGCTGGCCTTGGCCAGATCCAACCCTCCGCTTACCCCGCCCGCAAACAGCGGCTGGGTAATTTGCGGAGCAAGTGACCAATATCGCTGGCTATTCTGAAACAAGCCGCCCAGCGCCGGGCTGGCAAAGCCCAGCAAACCCGTAATCGAAATAGTTGGAAAAAATGCAGCCCGTGCCGCCCCGATATTAGCGTCTGCCGCCCGCAAATTGTTTTCGGCTCCCATGATATCGGGCCGACGTTCCAGCAGATCGGAAGGCAGCCCTACAGGAATCGCAACTAGTAGCTGATCTCTGCCAAAGACTGCGCCGGGAGGCAGATTATCGGGAATGGGTTCACCCACCAGCAATTGCAACGCGTTTCTGGCTTGCGCCTGGCTACGGATGGACGCGGCCTGATCGGCCCGCCCAGAATCAAGCAGGCTTTGCGCCTGATTAAGATCCAGCGTCGATGCCACTCCGGCATTAAACTGCGACCGCACCAAATTGAAAGTTTGCTGCCGCGAGGCCAGCGTTTTCTCTAGTAAGGCGGCTTGTTGCTGTGCAGCGCGCAAATTGAAATACGCACCCGCCACCTGCGCTATCAAAGTAATGTGAACGGTGCGCTGCGCCTGTTCGCTCGCCAGATATTGCTGGTACGCCGCCTGGCTAAGATTTTTGAGTCGGCCAAAAAAATCCAGTACGAACGCCGAAGTGCCTATGCCAGCCTGATAGTAGCGAGTAACGCTATTGGAGTCAGCCCCATTGGCACGCAAATTGGCAGGCTGCCCTTGAATCTGTGCATTTCCGCCTATACCGATAGTAGGTAGACGGTTACTGTCTTGAATGCCATATTGCGCTCGCGCCTCGAGGACTCTCTGAACCGCAATGCGCATATCGCGATTATTGTTCAACGCAATGCCAAGCAAAGCGATTAGACGAGGATCACGAAAAAACTGGCGCCAACCCAGATCAGCCGTCTGGGTCACGGCCGGGGTCACTATCTGTGCGCTTAAGCCGCCCTTTTCACTGGCCGACGCGGACCGATCCGGATACTGCTGCGGAATAGGTGCCACGGGTCGCTCATAGCGGGGCGCCAACGAGCATCCCGCCAAGGCCAGCGCCAACAGGCCCGGCGCCATCGTAGATCGAAGAACGCGTGAACTCATGCTTTATCCCCATCTGTAGAAGAGTGGGACTCCATTTGATTAGTACCAGTTTCTGCATGCGGCGCCTCATGGGCCGCATGGTGTGCCCCTATCACCTTGGGTTTGACCTTGAACCAGCCTAAAACCACTACGAAAAAGGTGGGCACAAAAAGTACGGCCAGAGGGGTCGCAGCGAGCATACCACCCAGCACGCCCAAGCCCACCGCATTCTGACTGGCCGCTCCGGCGCCGGTGGCAATCGCCAGGGGCACTACGCCCAAAATAAATGCAAACGAGGTCATGAGAATGGGCCGGAATCTAAGCCGCGCGGCCTCGACCGTGGCATCATAAATGCTACCCCCTTCCGCATACATGTCCTTGGCAAACTCCACAATCAGAATTGCATTCTTCGCGGCCAGCCCAATGACTGTCACCATACCCACCTGGAAATACACGTCATTGGACATGCCCATGGCAAAGATCATGCCAACTGCACCCAACATGCCCAAGGGCACCGCCAGCATGACCGACAACGGTATCGCCCAGCTTTCGTATAACGCCGCCAGCACCATGAATACCACTAACATGGCCAGCCCCAGTAAAATACCGGTTTGGTTACCTGCCTGAACCTCCTGGTAGGACAAGCCCGACCATTCGTAGCCGTAACCTGGCGGCAATTTGCTCACCAACTGCTCCATTTCAGTCATGGCTTGGCCGGTGGAATAGCCCGGGCCCGCAGACCCGCCTATACGTACGGATTCGTAGCTGTTGTAGCGCACCACTTGCACGGGGCCTTGAGTCCATTTGGCCGTCACAAAGGATGACAAGGGCACCATCCCGCCCTGACTGTTTCGCGCGTTAAGCTTCATGATGTCGTCGACGTTCATGCGATGCGTCTGACCAGCCTGCACCCAAACGTTTTGGGTCCAGCCCAAATTGGGGAACTGACCGGCATACGAGGAGCCTATCGCCGTTGAGATCAGACCAGCGGCTTCGTTGAAATCGACGCCCAACGCTGCCGCCTTGTCGCGATCGATGGTCAGCTTAAGCTGCGGGCCAGGCCCCAGGCCGGTGACACGCGTTTCTGCCAGCACCGGGCTTTTCATGGCCATCGCCAATAGTTGCTGGGTGGCCGCCATCAGCGCGTCGTGCCCCATTCCGCCACGATCTTCCAGCCGCATGTCGAAACCCGCGGCATTTCCCAGAGACGAAATAGCGGGCGGCACCACTGCAAACACCATGGCATCGGGCAAACCGAACAAGAGATTCTGGGTCGCGCGGGCAGCGACGGCCTGCGCCGAATTGGCCGCACCTTTGCGCTGGGCAAAATCTTTCAGAGGCACAAACGCAATCGCTGCGTTTAAGCCATTGCCATTGAAGCTGAAGCCCTGAACGGCAATAATATTCTGTGTCTGCGGCTGCTTCTTGAAGTAAGCCTCTACCTTTTCCAGCACATCAACTGTGCGATTGGCCGTCGCACCCGCTGGCAACTCGATATTTGCGACTATATAACCCTGATCTTCTATTGGCAAAAAAGACGTAGGCAAACGCAGGTACAGCCAACCAAGCCCCGCCAGCAACACCAGATAAATCAGCATCATACGGCCGCCTTTGTGCAGGCTGCGCCTCACCCAGCTCTGGTAGTTATGGGTCGTGCGCTCGAAGCTGCGATTGAACCAGCCGAAAAAACCTTTCTTGTTTTCGTGATGGCCCTTGGGAATCGGTTTAAGTATGGTCGCGCATAACGCCGGCGTGAACGATAAAGCGAGGAAGGCCGAAAAAAGAATAGACACCGCCATGGCCACCGAGAACTGGCGATAAATAACCCCCACCGAGCCACTCATGAAGGCCAGCGGTAAAAACACCGTGGTCAGGACCAGGGTAATACCGATGATCGCTCCCGTAATCTGTGGCATGGCCTTTTTGGTGGCCTCTTTGGGCGAAATTCCTTCTTCGACCATGATGCGTTCAACGTTTTCGACCACCACGATGGCATCATCGACCAAAATTCCGATCGCCAACACCATGGCGAACATCGTCAACACATTGATCGTAAAACCTAACGCCAGCATGACCGCAAACGCGCCCAATATGGCAATCGGCACGACCAGCGCTGGAATCAGCGTGTAGCGCACATTCTGCAAAAATAGAAACATCACCACAAACACCAGCAGCATTGCCTCCAAGAGCGTATGCACCACTTGCTCAATTGAAAGCTGCACATAGGGTGATGTGTCGTAGGGAATGGAATAACCGATATTGCTCGGGAACTGTTTAGACAACGTTTGCAGGGCGGTCTTTACCCCCGCAGCCGTAGCCAAGGCATTGGCATTGGGTGCAAGTGAAATGGCAAATGCCGCAGTAGGTTTGCCGTTTAAACGCGCACCCAGCTGATAGCTGTCCGAGCCGATCTCAACTCGGGCCACATCAGACAGACGCACGCTGGATCCGTCTACATTGGAGCGCAATACGATTTTGCCAAAATCCTTGACGGTTGATAACTGACCATTGACCACGAGAGGCGCCGTCACGCGTTGCGCCTCCGGATTGGGTGGTGAACCGATGATGCCACCCGACACCAATACATTCTGAAGCGAGATGGCGGTTTTCACATCTGCCATACTGAGCTTAAAACCAACCAGCTTGTCCGGATCGACCCAGATGCGTATGGCCCGCGGTGCTGCAAACAACTGAAATTTACCCACGCCGGTAACACGTGAAATGGGATTTTGCAGATTACGTGTCACGTAGTCGGCCAAGGCGGTCTCATCGATCGACCCGTCTTTAGAAGACACGGCCACCACCATCAGAAACCCCGTATTGCTTTTGGTAACTTTCAGTCCTTGCTGCACCACAGCAGCCGGCAACTTGGCGGTAATATTGGCGACGCGGTTTTGCACATCAACCTGGGCCAGATCGGGGTTGGTACCGGGAGCAAAAGTGACCGCGATACTAGCCTGACCATTCGAGTCGCTGACCGACTCGTAGTACAACAAACCTTCGGCCCCGTTAAGTTCGTTTTCAATAATGCTGGAGACTGAATTGGCCACATCCTGAGCCGATGCGCCGGGATAAGAGGCGCTGATCGTAATAACCGGAGGCGCTACCTCGGGGTATTGTGCGACCGGCATATTGGGAATGGCTAACAATCCGGCCAAGGCGATGCCTAACGCAACCACCCAGGCAAAAATTGGTCTGTCAATAAAAAACTGTGGCATGAATAATCACTCTAAATCGGACATGGCGCGGGCATTCTTCGCAATTAGCCTTTTGTGGCAGGCTTTGCAGAGGGCGTCTTAGCGGAAGCGGCCGGCTGGCCCTCTTGCCACGGCATAGCCTGCACGGAGGCACCTGGGCGAATCTTCTGGAACCCTTCGACGACCACTGCATCGCCCGCCTTCAGGCCGTGGTTGATCACCGACTTCCCACCGACTCGTGGCCCCACCTGCACGGCGATCAGCGCAGCCTTGCCATCTTTCACCACATACAGGCTGCTCAAACCGTCGGCTGTACGTTGCAACGCCTGTTGTGGCACAAGCAAGGCCTTCTGATCGACCCCCTGTTCTATCCGCACCCGCACATACATGCCGGGCAAAAGGATGTGATCGGGATTTGGAACTTCAGCTCGCAAATTGACCTGACCTGTAGTGGGATCAACGGTAATGCCGGAAAATAATAGTTTTCCGGCATGCTCAAATGGTGAACCATCTTCGAGAACCACTTCGACCTTGGCTGCATTGGGGCCAGCCTGCTCTAAATTGCCACTGGCCAGCGCCTTACGCAAAGCGGCCAGTTCGGTAGTGGATCGAGTGAAATCGACATAGACAAGGCCAATCTGCTGCACGTCAGCCATTTGCGTAGCGGCCGTGGCGCTGACCAGCGCGCCTTCAGTCACCAATGACTTACCGGCACGGCCATCAATAGGCGACACTACCTTGGTGTAGCCCAGATTAATGTCAGCCGATTCGAGCGCCGCGCGAGCTGCAGCCACAGTAGCCACGGCCTGGGCCGCAGCGGCCTGGGCATTATCGTAATCTTGGCGGCTGACTGCGTTCTCTTTGATCAGCTTGGCGTAACGCTGAGCCAGCAAATTCGCGCTGCGTACATTGGCCTGAGTCTGCTGCAGCTGTGCCTCAGCTTGGTCACGTGCGGCGCGATAGGGTGCTGGATCGATAGTGAAAAGAAGCTGTCCTTGCTTGACATCGCTACCCTGCGTGAAATTCACCTTGGTGACTATGCCTGTAACCCGCGCCACGATCTGCGCGTCCTTTATCGCTTCAACACGCCCTGGCAGATCGGTCAGGATAGACGTACGCGTCGGTTGGACAGTTACGACGCTTACAGGGACCTTCATCTCGCCGGTCTGCTGTTTGGGCTTTTGACCACAGGCCGCCAACAGCAATAACGACGCAAAAAAAACAATGCGGGCCTTTTGGCACGCAAACGGATACGCTATCGGCATTTGTAACACTCCCACGCTCGTCATGCTCAGTATGACCACGACGATGGCCGCCTCAATTTTGTAAACGCCGAGTATAAAGCGAAATAAGTTTTAATAGAACTTAAAATCAACTCAATCAACTCAACTTAACAACGGTTCAAGAAGCAATCGCCGAACTTGCGGCGTTATAACGCAGACATACCTTGCGCGAGCAACGATTTGGCCCAACGCCTCGCAGGCAAGCCATAGTCGGACTCAACAACTTGCGAACGGTCCAGAAACTGCTGAACCGTTACATTTAACGTAGGGCCTTTGAAGGCGAGCACCACACGGTTACCCTCGTCGACTTCAGGCAGTTCAAGTATCCGCCCGTTGAACGCCTTACTTATATTGGTGAGATTGCGTGGAAAGCTCTCATGATTGCCAAACAAATTGACCGCCAGCACCCCTACTTCGTCGAGCGCCTGGTAGCAATCACTGTAGAACTCGAGGGACTCGCGCACCGGGCCTTGCGCCTGCGCGTCGTACAGGTCGACCATCAGGCATAAATAGCGCCCTATGTGCTCGCGCTGTTTCACCCAAACCGCGGCATCATCATGATCAATACGCAGGCGCACTGACTCGGGCAGGCGGAAATACGCGCGGCAAATATGAACAACACGCGGATTCCACTCAACCACCACTATCGAACTGGGTGTGTGCTTCATGCTGTAACGCAGCAGAGACCCGGCGCCCAGACCCAAAATTCCGATAGCGCTGACTCTGGAGGGCTCCAAAAATAACAGCCAGGCCATCATTTGCTGCGTATAGGCGAGCACCAGCTCGGAAGGCCTGGCGACACGCATGGCGCCCTGTACCCACTCGGTTCCGAAGTGCAGATAGCGCACCCCGGCAAACTCGGACATTGTGGGTTCATCACCGCCCGGCGACGTACAGGTCTGCCGCGTCTGCGCACCACGGCTAAAGCTGTCAGGCATAGCAATCAACCTTGAGCACGCTCGAAGATAGCGGCTATGCCCTGCCCGCCACCTATGCACATAGTGACTAGCGCGTAACGCCCCTTCACTCGCTGCAGTTCGTGCAAAGCCTTTACTGTGATCACCGCACCTGTAGCGCCAATGGGATGCCCCAAACTGATGCCACTGCCGTTGGGGTTGACCTTGGCGGGATCAAACGCCAGTTCTTTAGCCACTGCGCAGGCCTGCGCGGCGAAGGCTTCATTCGCTTCGATCACATCCATTTGATCAACGCTCAAACCCGCCTTTTTCAACGCCAGTCGGGTCGCTGGTACGGGTCCCATACCCATGTATTTTGGATCTACACCTGCATGGGCATACGCGACCAGCCGAGCCATGGGCTGGGCGCGGCGCGCCTTTACCGTGCGACCGTTCATGAGCAAAAGGGCCGCGGCGCCGTCGTTCAATCCGGACGCATTCCCGGCCGTGACCGTGCCGTTTTCTTTGGCAAAGACAGGCCGCAGCGATGAGAAATTGTCGGCCGTGGCACCCAGACGCACATGTTCATCCTGCTTGAAAATAACCTCGCCCTTGCGGGTTTTTTGAACAATAGGGACGATCTGGTCAGTGAAATAACCGGCCTTGATGGCTGCTTCGGCACGCTGATGTGAGGCCAGCGCCAACGCATCCTGATCGGTGCGCGAGACGGAATACTTCTGCGCCACGTTTTCGGCCGTTACACCCATATGAGTTTTGTCGAAGGGATCGGACAAGGCACCCGTCATCATATCGATCAGCACGCTATCGCCCATGCGCACACCCCAGCGCTGCCCCGGTGACATATATGGCGCGCGGCTCATGCTTTCGGCTCCCGCGCCAATGGCAATATCGGCGTCTCCCA
>JBDTLC010000102.1:0-5078 GCA_039935015.1 Paralcaligenes sp.
AGGTAGGGATCACGTCCAGTGCCCAGCGGCTGGGCCAGTATCCTCATCAGCTATCGGGCGGCTTGCGTCAGCGGGTCATGATCGCCATGGCGCTGATGTGCAGCCCCGAACTGCTCATCGCCGATGAACCCAGCACAGCGCTGGATGTGACCATACAGGCACAGATTCTGCGACTGTTGGCCGATCTGCAGCAGGAACTGGGCATCGCCATGATACTGATCACACACGATCTGGGCGTCGTGGCGCGCATTGCCCACCGCGTGGCAGTCATGTATGCCGGCGAGATCGTTGAAGAAGGCCTGACGCGCGATTTGTTTGCCCACCCGCGCCATCCGTACACCCAAGGTTTGCTAAGCTGTATTCCCGTGCCGGGGCGCACCGCACCCGGCGGAAGGCTGGGCACCATACCGGGCGTTGTTCCTTCATTGATCGGCGAATTCCAGGGTTGCGGTTTTCGCGAGCGCTGCACGTATGCGCAAGAACGTTGCCGGGTAACGGTGCCCGTACACACCTCCGAGCACGATCATCGCTGGCGCTGCATACTGAACGGAGCGCCGACATGAGCGCCCTGCTGCAGGCGCACGACCTGACACGTTCATTTCGAGTTAGAGGCGGCATGTTTACGCCGCGTCGCACGCTGCATGCGGTCAACGGCGTAGATCTTAGCCTGCATCACGGCGACGTGCTGGCCATCGTGGGCGAATCGGGCTGTGGCAAATCGACGCTGGCCCGCATGTTGCTTGGACTGCTCGCGCCCAGCAGCGGTCACATTACCCTCGAGGGTCAGGATATACACAGTCTGGATCGTCGCGCGCTGGCGCGTCGGATTCAACCCATATTTCAGGACCCCTACTCGTCGCTCAACCCAAGGCGCAGCATCAGTTCGATCGTGTCGTTTCCCCTTCAGGTGCACGGTCTGGGCCACGCCGCCGAACGGCGCCGCAAGGCCATTGAAATAATGGAACGCGTGGGGCTTCCGTCACGCTACGCCGACCATACGCCGGGCCAGTTGTCGGGCGGCCAGCGCCAGCGTGTGGCCATTGCCCGTGCTCTGGTGATGAATCCGGAAATCGTGATTTGCGACGAACCGACATCTGCCCTAGACGTCTCGGTTCAGGCCCAAATCTTGAATCTGCTGCTCGATCTGCGCCGCGATTTCGGCCTGACCTACGTGTTCATCAGCCACAACCTGGCTGTAGTCGAGCACATCGCCACCCATGTGGCTGTCATGTATTTGGGTCGGGTCGTGGAGCAAACAGAAACGGCAAACCTGTTTCGCGAACCGCGTCATCCGTACACTCAGGCCCTGCTGGCTTCAGTATTAACGCCAGAGCCTGGCCTGGGGCTACCCGATATTGGTCTGGGCCTGGCTTTTCCAGACCCGCTCAATCCACCGCCTGGCTGTTCGTTTCATCTGCGCTGCCCGCAGCGCCTGCCTCAGTGCAGCAGCCAACGTCCGCCCCTTATTCAACATGAGCAAGGCGAAGTCGCCTGCCACCTGTACCCATCTGTTCCCCAAGGACACACATCATGAATCGCGCACAAGCCGTCGCCGCTGCCCAAGATCACTTCGATTCGGGCCTATTCCAGAAAACCCTGGCACGGCGCATTGCTATTCCCACCGAAAGTCAGAACCCCGAACGCGCCCCGATTTTGGCTACATACCTGGAAGACGAAATGCGCCCGGCATTTGAATCCATGGGGTTCAGTTGCCAGACCATGACCCATCCCAAGGCCCGCGCGCCCTTTCTGTTCGCGCAACGGATTGAGGGCCCAGACCTGCCTACTGTCTTTGGTTACGGCCATGGCGACGTGATCCGCGGCCTGGAGCGAGAATGGAAAGAGTCGTTATCACCTTGGCTGCTTAGCGAAGCCGATGGTCGCTGGTACGGACGCGGTATTGCAGACAACAAAGGCCAGCATAGTGTCAATATAGACGCCATGCGCACTGTACTGCAGGCTCGCGGAAAACTGGGTTTCAATGCCAAGTACCTAATAGAAATGGGCGAAGAAACCGGCTCGCAAGGCTTGCGCGAGCTATGCGAGGCCAACAAGGAATTATTCAGTGCCGATCTGCTCGTTGCGTCGGACGGGCCGCGCCTTAGCGCTGAACGCCCCACGGTATTCCTGGGCTCGCGAGGCAGTGTTAATTTTGACCTGAGCATCAAGGCACGAGCGGGCGCGCATCACTCTGGCAACTGGGGAGGCCTGATTTCAAACCCAGGCATACAACTGGCGCATGCCATTGCCAGCATCGTATCGCCTACCGGCCAGATCCGCATCCCCGAATGGGTGCCGGCAGAATTGCCCGCTTCGGTTCGCCGTGCGCTGGCCGACTGCGAAGTAGATGGCGGCACCGACGGGCCCGAGATCGAACCATGGTGGGGCGAACCGGGGTTATCGCCAGCCGAGCGCGTATTTGGCTGGTGCTCGTTCGAGGTCCTGGCATATAAAACCGGCAACCCGGAAACTCCTGTCAACGCTATTCCGGCGCGTGCCTGGGCTCGCTGCCAATTGCGTTTTGTAGTGGGCATCGATGCCTCCCGCATCTTGCCCGCTTTGCGGCGCCATCTGGATCGCCAAGGCTTTCCCATGGTTGAACTTGCCGTCAATCGCGATGGCTTGTTCCAGGCTACCCGACTTGACCCTGATGACGCCTGGGTGCAATGGGCGGTCGCCTCGATTGCTCAGACCAGCGGCAAGAAGCCGGCCGTCCTGCCCAATTTGGGAGGGTCATTGCCCAATGACATCTTCACCGACGTGCTGGGCCTGCGCACAGTGTGGGTGCCGCACTCGTACCCAGGCTGCTCGCAGCATGCACCTAACGAACACCTCCCCCCGTCGGTACTGCGCGAAGGGCTGTCCATTATGACAGGCCTGTATTGGGATATGGGAGCCGGCAACACCCCTAAAAACGCTTCAGCACAGGCACACTTATGACACCCCTTGACAGTAATTATTGCGAACTTGATGATCTGGCCAGTTCGGCGGAGTTTCTGGCTCAAACTCGCCATCATATTCACCACAATCCCGAGCTCTCCTTTCACGAAGTGGATACCTCTGAATTGGTGGCTTCAAGCCTCGCCCAATGGGGCTACCAGGTCACGCGCAATGTGGGTGGGCACGGCGTGGTGGCGACTCTGAAGGTGGGCTCGGGCAATCGCAGTGTTGGCGTGCGCGCCGATATGGATGCCTTGCCGATTCTGGAAGAGACCGGCCTGCCCTATGCCAGCCGCCATGCGGGCCGCATGCACGCCTGCGGACACGACGGTCACACTACCATGCTGCTGGGTGCCGCACGACATCTGGCCGCCACACGCCGCTTTTCGGGCACGGTGCATCTCATCTTTCAACCCGCCGAAGAAGCTGGCCGCAACAGCGGTGCCCAGCAAATGATTGCCGACGGCCTATTCGAACGTTTCCCCTGCGACGCCATCTTCGGCCTGCACAACCATCCCGGCTACCCGACCGGAACCTTCATGTTCGGCAGCGGCCCTTTCATGGCCGCCTCTGACACCGTGAAGATCACCATACATGGCCGTGGCGGTCATGCCGCGCGCCCCCACCTGGCAGTTGACCCAATTTTGATAGCAGGCAGCCTGATCATGGCACTGCAAAGCGTAGTGTCGCGCAATATTGACCCGACCCAAACCGCCATCGTCACCATCGGTACGCTCAACGCCGGCATCGCCGCCAATGTCATTCCTGAATCTGCCACCATGGCTTTAAGCGTGCGCTCGTTCAGCCCCTCAGTACGCCAACAACTGCAGCAACGTATCACCGAGCTGGTCACCTTGCATGTGCAAGGCTATGGCGGCCACGCAGATATAGACTACCAGCAAGGGTATCCGGTCGTGGTCAATACCGACGCCGAGACCGAATTCGCGCGCGCCGTTGCCCAAGAGCTGGTCGGCCCGACGCGCGTCATCGCCCCTTTCGGCCCCATTACCGGCAGCGAAGATTTCGCCTACTACCTGCAGCACAAGCCAGGCTGTTTTCTGCGCCTGGGCAATGGCGAGACTCCTATGCTGCACAACGCCTCGTACGATTTCGCCGACGATAACCTAACCGTAGGCGCCGCCTACTGGACCCGACTGGTGGAACGGTTCCTGGGACAAGAAAACGCGACGTAACCGAATCATGTAGCGGCAGCCATCGTGGCTGCCATTTGAGGCAAGCCCACAGCACAACGTTGGGTCACTCTACGATAAAGCTTACTCGTCGATTCCAAGGCCTCGCTCGATAATGCCTTCAACATAGCTGACAATGAATCGCGTCAGGTCCTTACCCGTCATTACATTATGGCTGACGGAACCGGAAGGAGCGCCTTTTAGCTCGCCATCTTGATAAACGCGAGCGTTCCAATCTACGGTGGTGCCGGGCGTGTACGTGACGCTGTATTGAAACGTTTCACCACCTACCTTCCGAGTGTAGATATCCTGTATGGATTTTGATCGATTGGCCACTTGAATCCTCGGTTGTATAGCACGCCGGGCTTTAAGAAAAATGCAGCCTTATCCCTGGAAACCCGGTATATGAAGGTATTATCGGCCGGAGTGCAACAATACTCAACATGGCTTTGCAGCCATGGGGCGACGCAGTATGATGCTCGCCATCGGCGAGCGTTTCCCGCCTTTTCAGCGTACGCCTGATGACATCGCCTGATGATCTGTCATTTCCAACACACTGCCAAATCCGGCTTTCTGGTTTTAGCGGTCGCTTGGCATTATGGGGACTGATCGTACTGATCGCGCTCATGACTTTGGCACTTGTGCCCACTCATGCCCAGACGCGCGACGCAAAGGTCGGCGGCGACACACCGGTAGACGTCAGCATCGTTCTGGACACCTTGCGCGCACAAATAGATTCGGTGCAACAACGCTTGAAGGACCCGCAAACCGACGCCACTTTGGTGGAATTGCGCAGCATCGCACAAACGGATCAGACCAAGGCGGACGCCGCCGCCGCCAGCATCGCACCACAACTGACCAGCGTACAGGCCCGGCTGGCTCAATTAGGCGTGCCAAATCCAGACGTACCCGAGGCCGCCGATATTGCGGCACAGCGCACGGAATTGA
>JBDTLC010000103.1:0-15161 GCA_039935015.1 Paralcaligenes sp.
GCAGCAATGCCCAGCAAGGGTAGGAAAGAGCAGACGTGATAGACGAATTCGATGCTGGTTGCGTCGGCGAGCATACCCAGCACAGCCGCGCCTATACCTGCCATGCCAAACGCCAGGCCGAAAAACAAGCCCGAAATGGTTCCGGTTTTGCCAGGTACCAGTTCTTGCGCATAAACGATGATGGCAGGGAACGCCGAGGCAATAATGACGCCAATGATGAAAACCAGCACGATCGTCCAGAACAGGCTGACAAAGGGCAGTAGCAGGGTAAAGGGTGCCGCGCCCAGAATGGAACCCCAGATGATCCGCTTGCGGCCAATGCGATCGCCGATTGGGCCGCCCGTGATGGTGCCGACGGCCACGCCCACCAGGAATACAAATAGGCAGTACTGGGCGAATTGAATCGAGACGCCGAAATGATGCATGAGGTAAAAGGTGAAATAACTGTTCAAGCCGGTGAGATAAAAGAATTTTGAAAATATCAGCAGCAACAAAACAGACAGGGCGCTGATGACTTGCTTGCGTGTAAGGCCGGTGTCGACTTTGCCCAGGCTTGTGCGCCCACGTACGCTGGTCAGGTTCGCTGAATACCAGTGGCTGACGTGGTACAAAATAAACATCGCAAGCAAGGCGGCTAGCGACACCCAGGCTACGCTGCGCTGTCCGAATGGCACGATAATGAGTGCTGCCAGCAAGGGACCGATAGAAGATCCGATGTTGCCACCGACCTGGAAAATTGATTGGGCCAGCCCATGATGGCCAGACGACGCCATGCGTGCTACCCGTGAAGATTCGGGATGAAAAATCGATGAACCCGTGCCGATGAGCATCGCCGCAGCGACGACGCTGGAAAAATCCCAGGCTTGTGAGAGCAGAAGCAATCCAATGAAAGTAAACCCCATCCCCATGGGTAGGGAGAATGGCAATGGGCGCTTATCGGTAAAAAACCCGATCAGGGGTTGCAGCAGGGACGACGAAAACTGGAACGCCAGGGTGATAAGGCCTACCTCCGCGAAACTTAGGCTGAAGCGGCCCTGCAAGACTGGGTAGAGCGCCAGCAGCACCGATTGCATCATATCGTTGAGCAGGTGCGATACGCTGATCGCGCCCAGCACGCCATAAACAACCCCGGTGGGGGCGGGCGTGGCTTGCGCGGTAGCTTGGTTCATTTTTGAATCCGTCGAATCGGGCGAGCGAAGAAATGCCCATTGAATATCAGAATATAAGCAAGACTGGCTTGACTGTCTTTATAATACAAGACAAACATCATTGAGTTTCGGCCATACAAAATGTCAAGACGTATAGACTTGGTGGAAGATGCGGATCGCGATGTAATCGCACTGGAGTCCGTGTATTCCAATGGGCAGACCGTTGAGGCGCATTCGCACCGTCGCATACAGCTGCTTTATGGCGCGACGGGCACCATGCAACTGGACACGAAATTCGGCACCTGGATCGTTCCTCCCGGTTTTGCCGTCTGGATACCCGCGGGTGTGTCACATCGATTGACCATGACCAATGTGGTCACGCACAGCCTGTATTTCCGCGGCACGGCCTTGGCCAATCCGCCCCAGAAATGTCAGGTGATTGAGGTGTTGCCGTTTTTAAGGGAATTGATTCGCGAAGCCATCAAGGTGCCTCTGCTTTATGAACCGGATCTACGCGACGGGCTGTTGATGAAAATGCTGTTACAAGAGGCCTGTGTCCAGCCTCTTGTGCCCTTGCATCTGCCCATGCCCAGAGATCCCCAACTGGCCAAGTTGTGCCAGGCGTTCTACAAGTCGCCTGTCCAGACTGCGACGCCGCAAGAGTGGGCGCGGCAACTGCATGTCAGCGAGCGTACGTTTTATCGCCGTTTTCTGGCGAGCACCGGGATGACTTTCATTGGCTGGCGGCAACAGGCCTGCGTTTTTGTGGCCATGTCGCGTTTGTCTCTGGGTCAGAGTGTGACGGCTATTGCCCTGGACATGGGCTATGAAAGCCCTTCTTCGTTTTCCACCATGTTCAAGAAATCCATGGGGTTTGCACCTAGTTTGTACAGGAAACAGGCTTGAGCGTGGTAGAAGCCGTTGATCTCATAATATTGGCGCTTGCGGCGATCGCACGTGTTCGCGGCGAAAGCCTATTCCGAATAGGCGGGCAGGAACGGAACGGATCAGTGGAAAGCCCAGAAAAAAGCGGACGACGCCGGGCAGCCTGATGGGTTTGCCGTTATCTTGTGAGGCAAGGGCCGGCGCAATAATCCGGCGCTGCAAGAATACCTGGATGGCCTGAATAATCCGAGTAGGCAATAGGCGCCGTTGCTGCACGGCGGCCAGCGCTGCGTTATTGGGCAAGCCGGACGCGAGCAGCGCCGGCGCCAGGATATTGGCGGCGGCCACCGCGTCCTGGATGGCCAGGTTAATGCCCACGCCCCCTATGGGCGACATGGCATGGGCGGCATCCCCAATCAGCAAGAGGCCCGGACGATGCCATTGTGGCAGCCGGTCGACGCGTACCTCCAATAGCTTGACATCGTCCCATGAGGTCAAGGTGTCAATCTGGTCCGCCAGAAACGGGACTCGCCGCGCGATGCGGGCGCGGAAATCGGCGATGGGGTCGGCGCACAGTGTGGCCCAGCCCCCCTTGGCGATAACGCAGGCGACCTGCCAGTAATCGTTGCGGTTGAGCAGTACCAGAAAACTGCCTTTTCCTGGTACACCATAGGTGCCTGCGGGGTCGTCGCGATGGCGGGGCAGGCGGAACCACAGCACATCCATAGGTGCCCCCAAGTTTTGCGGCTGCAACGCGGCGGCCTCACGCAAGCGTGATTGGCGGCCGTCGCAGCCGATGATAAGGTCGGCGTACACCTTAAGGACACCTTCGGCGGTGTTTGCGGTGACAGCGGTGGCGCGATCACCCTCATACAGCAGGCCGGTGGCCTCGGTGCTCATGAGGAGCGTAAAATTAGGGTACCGTTGCGCCTCTTCGGCCAGCAGATTAAGCAGATCCCATTGCGGCACCAGCGACATATAAGGAAACGGCTTCAGACCACGGAAATCGCCCAGAGCGTGCGCACCGTCGGCGAACCAGCCTTCGATTTCGTTAATGCGGCGCTGCGGCAACGCGTCGAAGCGTTGTTTGAGCCCTAGTTCGGTAAGAATTTCAAGCGTGGATGGATGAACCGTATCGCCACGGAAGTCGCGCAGAAAGTCGCCGTGTTTTTCCAGCACCACGGTCGCTATGCCGGCTCGCGCCAGCAGCAATCCTAGCATTATGCCGGCTGGGCCCCCGCCCACAATGCAGCAGCGCGTTTTTAGTACGTTTTCCATAATGCAGTATGCGTAGGCGCCCAAATCCGGTCAAGGAATTTTGGGCGCTTTAACCCTTGTCTCAACATGGATGTAGGGGTTTATCCTTAATTGTTGCAGCACAATAATTGTTTGTCGTTTGTTTTGGAATATTCATGACCCGAATTGTTTTGTTCGAAAATATTCACCCGAGTGCCCGAGAAATCTTTGCTGGGGCTGGCTTTAACGAAATTACGGCGCATGCCTCGGCATTGCCTCCCGATTCGCTACGTGAGGCCTTGCGGGGCGCGCAGGTGGTGGGGATTCGTTCGCGTACGCATCTTGATGCCGCTTTGCTCTCGGACTTGTCCGATTTGCGCGCGGTAGGCTGTTTTTGCATAGGTACCAACCAGGTAGATCTTGAAACGACCATGTTGCGTGGCGTGCCGGTCTTCAATGCACCGTTTTCGAATACGCGTTCGGTGGCCGAACTGGTGTTGGCGGAGGCTATTTTGTTGCTGCGCCGCATTCCTGAAAAAAACGCGCGCGTGCATCAGGGGCACTGGGACAAATCTGCCATAGGCGCATTCGAGGCGCGCGGTAAAACGCTAGGGGTGATCGGCTACGGCAATATCGGTTCGCAGGTGGGAACTCTAGCCGAGACTTGCGGCATGCGAGTGGTCTTTCACGATGTCGAAGCCAAGCTGCCATTGGGCAACGCACGCGCCTGCACCTCGCTCGATGCGTTGCTGGCGCAGTCCGATGTGGTGACCCTGCACGTACCGGGTGGTCGCAGTACCAAAAACATCATGGATGCGACAACGTTGGCGGTCATGAAGCCGGGCGCTATTTTGATCAACGCGTCGCGTGGCACGGTGGTTGACATCGAGGCGCTGCATGCGGCCTTGACTAGCGGCCATTTGTCGGGCGCGGCGCTGGATGTTTTCCCCACCGAACCAAAAAATGTGGATGAACCGCTGGCGAGTCCTTTGATCGGCTTGCGCAATGTCATTTTGACCCCACATATCGGCGGCAGCACGCAAGAATCCCAAGAAAATATTGGCCGGGAAGTGGCGGAAAAATTAGTGCGTTTTTTAAAGAGCGGCACGTCGAAAGGGGCTGTGAATTTCCCCGAAATTCCGTATCAAGAGGCCGCGGGCTCGGCACGCATTCTGCATGTGCACCGCAATTTGCCAGGCGCGCTGGGTACGTTGAGCAATCTGATGGCCGAACATGGTTTGAATATTGTCAGCCAGCAACTGCAAACCCGTGGGCAGATCGGTTACGTGATTTCCGATGTGGAGGGCACCGTCGACGATACCGTGATGTCGGTTTTGCGCAAGCACCCCATTACCGTGCGGTGCGATCTAGTGTGAAGTAGCACGCCATGGCGAGGTTACATATCTTGATTTAAAAATGGGATAGTATTTTGCTCGGGATTGACGCCGTGGTATTTTGGACGTGCTTATGAAGACACTGTTAGTGGGTTTATGGATTGCCCTGGGATGCGCCTCGGGCGCTTGGGCGCAGGCTGTGACCGCCCCGGCGCTCGCTGCAAAAGCCTGGCTATTGCTGGATGCGACCAGCGGCCAGGTGATTGCCGAGCAAAATGCCGATGTGCGTATTGAACCGGCTTCATTGACCAAGATCATGACGGCCTATCTGGTTTTCAAGGCCATCAAAGATCACCGCTTATCCGCGCAGCAGATAGTTACTGTATCTAAACGCGCATGGGGTGTCGCTGCGGGCAGCTCTAAAATGTTTTTAACACCGGGCGCACAGGTTACGGTGGATCAGCTGCTGAAAGGTTTGCTGGTGGAATCAGGCAATGACGCCGCAGTCGCGCTGGCCGAAGCCACTGCAGGCAGTGTTGAAGGGTTTGTCGTGCAGATGAACCGAGAGGCGCAGACGATGGGTTTGCACGCTACCCATTTCGCGAATCCGAATGGCTTGCCCGACCCAGGTACCTATTCCAGTGCGCGAGACCTGTCGGTGCTGGCACGGCATCTGATCGGAGATTTTCCCGTCCTGTACAAAGGCTACGATACGACTCGCGAGTTTACCTACAACAAAATTACCCAGCGTAATCGCAACCGCCTGTTGTGGCTGGATCCGACAGTCGATGGCTTGAAGACTGGTCATACGGAGTCTGCGGGCTATTGTCTTATTGGCTCTGCATTACGGCCCGAAGGAGGGGTTCAGCGGCGGCTAATTTCGGTTGTGCTGGGAACCGCCTCTGACCATGCGCGCACTCAGGAAAGTTTGACTTTGCTGGACTGGGGGTTTCAGAACTTCGAGACTGTGCGTCTTTATAGCAAAGGGCAGGTCGTTACGACGGAGCGAGTCTGGAAGGGCCAGCAAAACCGCGTGAAGCTTGGGTTTGACCATGATGTGTTCCTGACCTTGCCCCGCTCTGCCAAGATTGGCAGCGTGCCGACCGTGAGCACCCCGGCGCCCTTGATTGCGCCGCTGACTTTGCACGAGTCTGTTGCTACGCTGAACGCGACCATCGACGGAAAATCGTTGAAACTGCCGCTGGTGACGCTCGATGGCGTCGGTAAGGCCGGCTTTCTGGGCCGTACCTGGGATTCAGTGGCGTTGTGGGTAAGCCAGGCGCGCGGGTAGGTAGCTATTTTGGCGCGGCCATCTTGTTGTAGCGGCATGTTGTAGCGGCACCCCTTATGTAGCGGCACCCCTTATGTAGCGGCACCCCTTGTGGGTGCCACAGCAGTTTGTTGTAGGTGCCACAGTAGCTTGCTTTGCGCTACGTTCCTGCGGTAAACCGGCGATGATGCGTCAGGCGTGCCCGCTCACCTCGTCCGGTCCTGGCTTCGCCAGGACTGCCTGCGCCAAGCACCCGGATTGGGGCGGGGCGCAAACTCGCAACATGACCCGTCCACTGGACGGGTCAAAGCGTTTTGCTCGAACAGTGCGCCCCTTGCCTCCCCAATCCGGGTGCTTGGCGCAGCGGACTCGAGTTCGCCGGCCCGCCTGACGCATCATCGCCTTGCGTAGGGGTGTGGTGGCGTTTTTTGGCTTTGTGGTGGGATCTCTTGTATGTGCCAAAGATTTCTGCTATCTGAAATCTGTATCGTCCAAAGGTGCTTCATCTCGAACAGCGCCTTTGCGGGCTACGAGCTCTTTTGCAGCTTGGGCGGGTGCTCGGAGCGGATCCACTGTAATTTTCTTTGGTTCGCTTGTTGCGTGGACACTTCGCTGTTCTCTTCGGGGATGATGTCGGCCAGGGTGTAGCGCTGAAGGTGCTGCAGAAATTGCTGCAGAGCACCGTCGATAATGGCTGTCAGGCGGCAACGCCCGCTTAGCGAGCAGGTGTTGCCTGAACCCAGGCACTCCACCAGGTCAAGATCGTTTTCGGTGTCGCGCAGCACCTCTCCCAAGTTGATTTCGCCAGGAGGATACGCCAGGCGCATGCCACCGTGCTTGCCGCGCACGGTTTCGATCCAGCCCTGTTGACCCAGACGATGCGTGATTTTCATTAAATGCGGCTCAGAAATGTCGTAGGCGCGCGCAATTTCCGAGATCGTGCAGAGCCGCTCGGGGTGTCGACCCAGGTACATGAGCAAGCGCATGGCGTAGTCGGTCAGGGTTGTCAGGCGCATTAGCTCGTCCTGGGGCGGATCAGCATGGGTGTAAAGCGCCACAGATACAGCGCGAACGCGACAATCCAGCAAAGTGCGCTCGCCTCCAACAGCCAAAGGCCGGCTACGCTTGGCCACAAGGCCGCCAAGCGCAGGACGACTGCAGCTAGCACTAGAACGTAGCTGGCGCGCATGCTGCCGTCGAGCGCCAGGGGGCGGCCCAAATGGCCAAGCGCCGTCCGTGTCACCATGCCGATGATCAGTACCGAGAATCCGCCCAGCGCAATCAGGTGAACGTGGGTAGCGGGCCGCGCGAGTGCGCCTGTTTCCAGCCCGCTTAAATAGCACGCTGCTACGATCAGGCCCAGGCCTAGTGCGGCGTAGCCGATATAAAGTATCCAGACGAGGGGGGCGGAGCGCACCGCTAGCGGTTTCCAGGAAAAGAGTTGAAACAGGCTGATGGCACCCACTATGGCCAAGGCCGCCGCCATTAAACGTTCAAACCCCGCCAGGCCACATACGATGGCCAACACAGCCAGAGCTAGTTGTACGTGGCCGCTACGCGTCAGCATCGGAATTTTGAGCCCCTGTATTGTGCGCATTGCAAAAAAAGGAATGACGCGGCGGGCGATCAACAGTGCAATTACTGCCATGCAGATCAGCCCCAAATTAAAGCGTTGCATGAGCAACGCATAGTCGCCGCCCAGCGCCGCCTGCAGATATAAGGCGTTGGCCACTCCCAGGCCGAGCATTAGCAATGGAATTCCGTAGTTGCGCCGGCTTTTGGCTTTAAGCACGACGCGCATCAAGGCGACGGCGCAGATCAGGAAAAAGGCCGACTCGCACACGCACGCCACCCGAAAGCCGATTTCACCGCCGAATAGGTAGCCGATGCGCGCAATAACCCACAACGCACATACTAGCGCCAGCGCGCGGCCTTTAAGCGGATTGAAGCCCGTCCAGGTGGCGCTGGCGGTCAGCAGAAAGCCGGCAGCGATGGTGGCGATGAAGCCCCACAACATTTCATGGGCATGCCAGGCAAGCCCGGACAATGGATGGCCGATTATGGACGGCGCGAAAATCCAGATGGCAATTGAAATCAACGCCCAGCCACAACCCGCAATGTAAAGCGGGCGGAATCCGAGGCCGAAAAAGGCGTTTAGTTGCGGACTGGGCCGGTGTGCCGGGGCGGCCTGTTCTTCGATATGTAAAATTTGACTAGCCATTAACAATCTCCAGGGGCGCGCGGTCGGGTTCGTGATTAAGCTGGTATCCGTACCAGAGACTGCGTGCTATGCGTTGGGCGTATTCTTCTGCGCGTTGCGCCAACAGCCGGTTGGGCAACGCTTCAGTAGTTTGGTGGAACAGCGCGAGCCATTGCTGGAACAGGGTAGCTTCCAGCCCTGGCAGGGCGATATGAGTGGGCATGGGAGAGCCGCGATAAGTACCCGCGCCTAACAGCAGCGATGACCAGAAGCGCACCATCTTGGCCAGATGCGCATCCCAGTCTTCGACGTGTTTGTCGAATACGGGCCCAAGCAGGTCGTCAGCGCGCACCTGATCGTAGAACCCGTAGACTAGAGTAACGATTTCTTCTTCAGTGCATAGTTCGCGGGGCGCCATGGGATACTCCGGTGAGGCTGGGTTGGCCGTTGCCGGCAATGGGCAGGCATCGATGGATGGCCTGTTTGTCATAAAGATATATATAGTATGTATCTTAATAAAAAGGTTTGCTTGCGTCAAACAGTTAGGTCGAAATGCGGTATTAATGAGGTTAATTGGTGACAAAAACCGCGGCGCGCATCGATGCTGCGGCTGTCGCGGTCGGCCTTGCCGTGCTATAAATCCCGAATTATGTCTCGCCCCTGGCTTGCTGCGGTTTTGTGCTTGTCTCGTTTAGCGGAGTATTCAAGAATCCTGTTGCGCCGGTGCTGCCCAAGCGGTCTGCGGTGCTGTAAGAGAATATGACCTCACCATCCTCCATTAGTTGTGTTGTGCCGTGCCTGAATGAAGAGGCGAATCTGAAGGTTCTCCTGCCGGGCCTGATTGCGGCGTTGAAAACCTTGTCGCCCGCCTTTGAAATTATTGTGGTCGACGATGGCAGCACAGACGGCACGCCTAATACGCTGGGCAAGCTGGTGCAGGAGCATCCGCAGGTGGTTTACCTGCAGCTATCGCGCAACTTCGGTAAAGAAGCGGCCCTTAGCGCGGGGCTCGAGGCGTCACGCGGACAGGTGGTTGTGTGCATGGATGCCGATTTGCAGCATCCGCCGGCGCTCATATCTACCATGCTTGAACGTTGGCAAGAAGGCGTTGAAATGGTTTATGCGGTGCGCGCCACGCGCGACGATGAATCCGTATTCAAGCGGCTGGGCACTAAGCTTTTTTACAAGATGATGCGTACTTCCGGTGGCCCCCAAGTGCCTGAAAATGCCGGCGACTTTCGCCTCATGGACCGCGCGGTGGTGGATGCCTTATTGATGCTGCCCGAGCGCAATCGCTTCATGAAAGGGCTGTTTGCCTGGGTCGGGTTTCGCGCCGAGCCAATTTATTACACTCCGCCCGAACGCTTGCACGGCACGACCCGCTTCAAGCCACTCAAGCTGTTTCGCTTTGCCATCGACGGTATCACGGCATTTACCACCTGGCCCTTGCGCCTGTTGAGCGTATGCGGCGCCACCCTGTCTTTGATCTCGTTTGCTTACGGCTTATATGTGGTGATTAACCATTGGCTGTATGGCGATCCGGTTCAAGGCTGGACCACGCTGATCACCGTCGTGCTGTTTTTCGCAGGAGTCAACCTGTTGTCCATCGGAGTGCTGGGTGAGTACGTGGCTCGTATTTTTGGCGAGGTCAAGAATCGCCCTGTTTACCTGCTCAGGCGGCAGGTCGGAACTGGCCTGACTGAGGCCCCGATGGCTTCCGTAGCCAAGGGGCTTGGGCAACCGCGGTGATGAAACGTTTTTCTAGTCTGGCATTGCGGCTTCTCGATCTGCGGTCCACTTGGCTCGTAACGGCGATGACTCTGGTCTGGTTGGCGGCCACGGCCTGGACTAGGCCGTTGATCCTGCCAGACGAAGGTCGTTACGTTGGCGTTGCCTGGGGCATGCTCAAGCTGGGCGACTGGTGGGTTCCACGCCTTGACGGCTTACCATTTTTTCATAAACCACCCTTGTTTTACTGGATTACCGCCTTATTCATGCAGGTGTTTGGCGCGAACGAGTGGGCCGCGCGTATGAGCTCCGTGTTGTCGGCTACTTTGATAGTGGGTCTGGCGTTCTGGTTCTTGAAGAAGCACGCGGGACAGCGAGTGGCTATTTTCGCGGCCGTGATTTTAGCTACGCAGCCTTTCCTGTTTGGCGCTGCGCAATATGCGAATCTGGATATGATGGTCGCGGCCATGATCAGCGCCACCGTCATCTTGGCCGCACAGGCCCTGTTTCGTGCCGAACGTGGGGAAACTTATCGTGCAATGTTGGCGCTGGCCTATGGCTTTGCTGGCTTGGGTTTTTTGTCCAAGGGTCTGATCGGCATCGTGTTGCCGGGCGGGATCATCTTTTTTTGGCTGGTGGGGCGACGCCGCTTTGATCTGTTGAAGCGTTTGTTTTATTGGCCGGCGATAGGTGTGTTTTTAGCTGTTTCATTGCCCTGGATGGTCGTCATGCAATGGCGATACTCGGGTTTTTTCGACTATTACATTGTCTATCAGCACTTCAAACGCTTTTTGGAGTCGGGCTTTAACAACCCGCACCCCTTCTGGTTTTACGTGCCGGTCGTGCTGGTGCTGACCTTGCCGTGGTCTGCGCAACTGTGGCGCCTGGCGCGTTCCGCCTACTGGACCAACCCAGCCAACGGAGCCTTGCGCGGCCTGATGGTGTCGTGGTTTTTGGTGGTGTTGGTTTTCTTCTCATTGCCCAGTTCCAAGCTGGTCGGTTATGTTTTGCCTTTGCTTATTCCTATGGCCTTTTTCCTGGCCGAGCCGTTCGCCGCCCGTGTGGAGGGTGAGAATTCTGGCAAGGCACTTAAAACCTACACTTGGTATTTGGCGGTTTCGCTCACTATTTGTCTGGCCGCTGTGATGGCTCTGGTAGTGGCGCCGCTACCCAGCTCCAAACCTTTGGCACGTGCCATGTCGGTGGTATTTACGCCGGCCGACCAGGTCGTGATGCTGGGTCGCTATCGGTACGATCTGGACTTTTACCTGCGTACAGGGCAGGCGTCGTGGGTCGTGTCGAACTGGGATGACCCGTCTGTCAAGACAGAGGACACCTGGCGCAAGGAACTTTACGATGCCAGCCTGTTCGAGCCCGATGCGACGGTTCGCACGCTGATCACACCACAAACTCTGATGTCCAGATTGTGTACGGACCGCCCGCAAGTTTGGTGGTTGCTGGGCGACGAAGAAACTGTCGGTGAATTTCCGTGGGTGGCAGGTATGGCGGTATATGTCCAGCATGGCAAGTTACGCGTCTGGCGTGTGGCGCCCGGACCGGCCCCTAGCTTTTGCGCCGGAAAGCCCAAAAGCGGCCCAGAACAAAAGTCATGACGGCGATTACGATTAAAATCAGCGCTAGCAGGATGTCGTAGCGGACGGTCGTGACCCGCAGCAGCCACGCGTAGGCCAATTCATTGACGCTGAAACCCAGCGCTGACACCAGGAAAAAACGGCCTGCGGCCTTGGCCATAGGTGCGTGTTGATGCTTGAAGGTAAATTGGAAATGGCCCGCGAACGAAACGCAGAACGCTACCAGCCATCCGACGAGGTTCGCAACGAGTGGCGCGTAGCCCAGGGCGCTTACCGTTAGCACTGCCACTAGCCAATGGGTCGCGGCTGCGGCGCAGCCTACGGCCACAAAGCAGGCCAGTTGCCGGATAATCTTTCGCATAATGTGTTTTCCAGGGGGCTTTATCAGTGGCTGAGGCAAAGAGCAAAAAAATAATTATCTGCGCCGATGATTTTGGCATGAATTCCAGTATTGATGCGGCCGTCTTGCATTTGGCTGAATTGGGGCGTTTGAACGCCACGAGTTGTTTGGTCGAGGGGCCGGCTTTCGAGGCGGACGCTGCAGCGCTAAAAAATTCCGGCCTGCAAATGGGTTTGCATCTGAATTTTACGGAAAGTATGGGGCAGCCGGGCTGGTATCGTCCTGTGTCGCAGCTGATTGTTCAGGCTTGGCTGCGTCGTCTGGATACAAACCTTTTACGCGGTCAAATTGTGCGCCAGCTTGACCGCTTTGAGCAAACCTTGGCTCAAGCTCCGGATTTTGTCGATGGCCACCAGCATGTACACCAGTTTCCGCAAATTCGCGAGACGCTGCTGGCGGAACTGGAGCGGCGTTATGCTCAACGGCGGCCATGGCTGCGCTCTACTTGCACGAGGCTTCGGTCGGGTATGCCGGTTGCGTTGCAGGTTAAAGCCAAAATAATCGAGCTACTGGGGGCGCATCGTTTTGCCCGTCTGGCGGGCCGTTACGGTTTTGTGTTCAACAGCGGTTTTCTGGGAGCCTATGATTTTCGGGGAGGAGAGGCCGCTTATCAAAATTTGTTGTCGCGGTGGCTGGCGCAGGCCAGAGCGGGCGACGTGCTTATGTGCCATCCGGCCTTGCAGCTAGTGTCCGGCGATGGCCTGGGAGCGCAGCGCGTAGCCGAGTACCGAGTACTGGCGGGCGATCAGGCGGGCGTCTGGATGACGGAACGGGATTTGACGCTGGTCTGACGGTGTAGTGGGACTCTTTGGGGGAGATGTACCCATTAGGGGTGCCAAGGTGGTTTGTTTCGCGGTTCCTATGAGCGGAACGGCGACGGCGGCTCAGGCGTGCAGGCTCTCCTCGTCCGGCCCTGGCTTTGCCAGGGCTGCCTGCGTCAAGCACCCGGATTGGGGCGTCGCGCAAACTCGCACTTGACCAGCCCACGGGGCCGGTCAAGTGCTCAAACAGTGCGCTCCTTGTTTCCCCAATCCGGGCGCTTGACGCAGCGGACTCAAGTTCGCCCGCCCGCCTGGGCCGGCGTCGCCTTGTGAGTCCGGCAATGTCGTGTCGCCTGCGCCCAGCGCCCGTTGCATGAACACGACGTCGATCCACTGGTTGAATTTGAAACCCGTAGAGGGCTGAGTGCCTACGTGCTTGAAGCCCAGGCTGCGGTGAAGACCGATGGATTGCAGATTGTTGTTGCCGGCGATCACGGCAATCATCTGCCGCCAAGGTCCTTGGTCGCATCGCGCCAGAAGTTCCGCCAGCAATGCTTTGCCCACGCCCTTGCCGGCATGGTCAATGGCCATGTAAATGGAGTCTTCCAAGGTAAAACGATAGGCGATGCGGGCACGATAGGCCGATGCATAGCTGTAGCCGACGATTTCTTTGTTGATAATCGCTACCAGATAGGGCAGACCTTGCTTTAAAACATGCTCGCGGCGCGACTGCATTTCTTGCACCGAAGGCGGCGTTTCTTCAAAGGTGGCGGAACTGTGCAGGACGTGAGGGGTGTAAATGGCTTGCACGGCGATCATGTCTTCTGCGGTCGCATCGCGAATTTGCAGGCTTGCATCGAGTGGGGGAGCAGAGTCGGAAACGCCCGAGATCAGGGCATGCTGGCGACTGGCTGCGTTGGAGCTGTTTTTCATGAATCGGTCGAGAATCAGTTAGGATGTAGGCAAAGGTTTGCCATCTATGGTGCAGATTGCTAGTATAAATAGTTCTCAAGGAGAAAAACATGCCAATAGCCGTTAATTCACTTACTGATTCATTTGCGGTGTCACCCCAGTTGGCTCCCGCCGATATGGCGGCGGTCGCGGCGGCCGGTTTCAAAAGCCTGATCATCAATCGTCCCGACTATGAAGGTGGCCCTGAACAACCCACTTCTACAGACGTAATGGCGGCGGCCGAGGCAGCAGGCTTGAAGGTAGAGTATCAGCCGGTTGTCAGTGGCGCCATGACTGCCGACGATGTCCAGCGTTTTGCCGACTTGTTAACGGAACTGCCAGCTCCGGTTCTGGCGTATTGTCGTACCGGCACGCGCTGCGCCAATTTGTATCGAGCGGCCAACGGCGCCTAGCGGGCTCTTAGCGCAAACCCTTGTATGATCAATTTTATTTTTGGCCCGTTTATGGTTTAGCATAAGGCTGTGAATCAACTTGGAGCAAGCACCATGTTCAAAAAGATACTGATCCCTACCGATGGCTCAGCGCTGTCAGCGCAAGTGGCGAACAAAGGCGTGTGTTTTGCTCGTCAGATTGGCGCCGAGGTCGTGGCGTTGTATGTAACCCAGCCTTTTGCGGCGACCGTGGGCTTTGACGGCATGGCGGCCGCTTATGCCATTACCGACGAAGACTACGAGAAAACGGCGGCCGAGCAGGCCAAGACCTACCTGAAAGCCATTCTTGACCGGGCTGAAACGGCCGGGGTCAAGGCGACGGGCAAGGCGGTGTCCAATTTCAATGTCGCCGATGGCCTGGTGCAGGCCAGCGAAGAAGAAAATTGTGACCTGATTTTCATTGGCAGCCATGGCCGCAGCGGCTGGTCGCGCCTATTACTGGGTAGCGTTACAGTTAAGGTGCTGGGCCTGGCGAAGACCGCCGTACTGGTCTATCGCGTTAAAGAAGCCGAATAAATGGTGTAGCGGCAAGCATGTTTTGTAGCGGCACCCCTTGTGGGTGCCATTTTCATGACAGCTGTTTACCCTTACTTGAGGAAAATCGGTCAGTTTGCTCCTTTAGGGGTTAAGCGTTGCTTGTTCTGGATGATGGCCTCAAGCGCAAAAGCGCTCAGGGCCGCGTCGGACGTGCGTCCATCGGGGTGAATGTCCAGGAAATCGAGCAAGGCTATGCGCATGCGCGGGGCCCAGAATTTTTGAATGTGGTTGGCGGTTCCGTCTATGCCTTCGTTGTGATCCGGCAGCGACTCGAAAAAATCGCCGATACGGTTGGCCAAGCGGATTAAATGGTCGATATTCAAGAAAGTCCTCCGTCATTGCGCAGATATTCAGGATGGGCGTATACGGTAAACAGCTTGTTGCGTGCAAACCCCGCCAGCAAAACATTCAGCTCGTTGGCCATCTGCACCGCATAGGTTGTTGGGGCTGAAACCGCGATCACCGCCGATATGCCTGCCGCAGCGGCCTTTTGCACCATTTCGAAGCTGGCTCGGCTGGAGATCACCGTAAATCCTTGTGTAGTGTCGATCTCCTGGCGCAACAAATGCCCTATCAGTTTGTCCAGAGCGTTGTGCCGGCCCACGTCTTCGCGCACATGTTCGATATGGCCCTGAGCAGTAGCCCAGCCGGCGGCGTGGGTAGCTCC
>JBDTLC010000104.1:0-27839 GCA_039935015.1 Paralcaligenes sp.
TTGGGAACGACTGATGCCTGAAGCAGGGGCAAAACAACATGGCCTCCACCAAAGACCAAGGATCCGGCGCGGTAGAACGCATTAACCAGTGCCAGAAATTGATCGGGCCACGCCTGCAGCATGAGAGGCAGACCGATCAGCAAGATGAAAAATAGCCCCAGCAACACAACGCCGACACGGCGACTCACCCGGATTGGTAGTGGATCGTGCTCGACCGTCTGTACAGGCTTGAACAACAATAGACCCAAAATGCCAGCGGCGGCAATTACACCGACTTGACCCAACGCCGTCGGCCAGAGCAGAACCATATACGCAGATGCTGCCGCAAGGGTTATACGCTTCGTATCCGTGCAAAGTTTATGGCCCATGCCCCATACGGCTTGAGCAACCACTGCTACAGCCACTACCTTTAAACCGTGAAGAGCACCCAAAGGAACTGCGTTGCCCCATGTCGACAGACCCATGGCAAACAAGGTCAGCATCAACGCTGAAGGGAGGGTGAATCCAGCCCAGGCCGCCAATGCACCGGCGAAGCCACGCCGAGTCAGACCCAACGCCATGCCAACCTGACTGCTGGCGGGCCCTGGCAGGAACTGACATAAGGCAATCAGATCGGCGTAACTGCGTTCGCCAAGCCAGCGTCGACGCGTAACAAATTCGTCACGAAAATAGCCCAAGTGAGCCACAGGACCACCAAACGACGTCAAACCCAAACGCAAGAAAATCAGAAATACCGTCCAGACGTGGTCAGAAGCAGCCTTCTCCGAATTCATGATTGGTTCCTGTCGTGCCTTCGTTCCGCGGCAGGCCGCCACAATCCACTAATAAGCATCACAAGAGCCCCCCACCGGGTGTACAAGACGGCTATGCTGCCGCCGGTGCACATCTTCGCATCAGATTATTGCCAAGACAAGAATATTTAGTAGTCACAAGGGCGGCCGCTGCATTTATGGCTGCAATGTGCAGGTATGGGCTCCTTACCAATCATGCGGGCGGAAGCGCTGCGAGCCCAAGTCATGCCGTTTGATGAGGCGACTTGGGCGCTTGAACCGGAGCTCGTGGATGAAGTCCTTTCAGTGATAAAACGACTAGCTTTCGAAGCCTGAAGCCGCTGCTTCCCTATTCTAGTAAATCGCGCATGTCGTCGGCATGCTCTTCCTCGACGGCCATAATGCCGACCAACATGTGCTTGGTCGTAGGATCGGAATCGCCAATCTTTTCAATCATTTGCCGGTACGATTCGATGGCTATCCGTTCGGCAATCAAGTTTGCCTTGATCATGGCCTTAATGTCGCTAGAGTCGTCGTATTCGGCGTGACTGCGCTGCGTCAGGCTTGATGGGTCGAAATCAGGCTCGCCGTTGAGCTGAACGATGCGCTCGGCGATTTGATCAGCATGACCTTGCTCTTCGAGCGCATGCTGCAAAAATTCATCTTTAATAGGCATATTGCTCAGGCCGCTTGCCGTGTAATAATGCCTTTTGTAACGCAATACGCAGACGAGTTCGGTCGCCAGAGCGCTGTTCAACAAAGCGATAATTTCCTTGCGATTACCCTGATAACCCGCCGTTACAGCGCCGTCACTCATGTTTTTCGCTGCTTTGCGTATCCCGGCGGTATTCAATGGTGGTACATAGGAACGCGAAGATTTAGCTTTTGAGACCATGGGTTCTCCTTTAATTAGAAGACACTTACCGCCGCACGCAAGCCGCAGTATGTATCGGTCTAGCCAGTTTAGTCTCTTAGCGACCATAGTACGAGCGCTATATATTTCAAAACGCTTCGAATTATTATTGAACCGCTATGCCTCCACTTAGCGTTACTCGATAAGTGAATCCGCATTCAGAACGCAAGCATGGCGGGTCGTCCCCTGTTCCACCTGCAAAGTGCTATGGCCAATGGAGAAACGATCTTTCAACTCGCACATGATGGTATCGAGAAAAACGTCACCCGGGTAACCTTCAGGCATCACCAAATGGACTGTCATAGCACTTTCGGTGGTGCTCATGCCCCAGATATGCAGGTCATGCACATCAGTAACGCCCTCGCACTGGCGCAAGTAAGTTTCGACGTCTGCGAAGTCGATATGTGCCGGAACGGCGCTTAATGCCAGTTGCACCGAATCGCGCAAGAGGCCCCAGGTAGCAACCACTATCACTACGACCACTGCAAGACTCACCACCGAATCCAACCAGTCAAAGCCTGTGAGCATCATCACGATGCCAGCTACGGCTACGCCCAGCGATATAGCCGCATCGGCAGCCATGTGAAGATACGCACCACGGATGTTGAGGTCTTGTTTGCTTCCCTTGACGAACAGCCATGCCGAAAAGCCATTGATGACAACGCCAATGCCTGCGACCACCGTTACCGTCAAGCCGGCAACTTCAGGCGTCTGCACAAGACGCTGTATGGCCTCCCACGCAATAGCGCCTGACGCTATCAACAAGAACATGGCATTGGCCAGGGCAGCCAGAATTGAGGAACTGCGCAGGCCATAGGTAAAGCGCTGGCTGGGCGCACGACGAACCAAAATGGCTGCGCCCCAAGCCAGAAGCAAGCCCAATACATCCGACAGGTTATGTCCGGCATCGGCCATGAGAGCGGTCGAGTTGGCAATGAAACCGTAGATAAACTCGATGGCGACAAAGCCGGCGTTCAGCACGATGGCCACGACAAAGGCGCGGCCATGATTGTGGGGGTCGACCTGATGATGGTGGGCGCCGCCATGCCCATGTACCCCGGGCTCATGGTCATGATGATCGTGGGCACGGTCGGATTCGTGCGTGGGTGCCATTGATGTGCATCCGTATAGGTTCAATAATCTTATTGTAGCGGCACCCCGTTTTCGTAGCCGCAGCCCAAGCGCAAGTGCATTGAGAGCGTTAATCGGGCGCCATTCTTGCACAACTCTACAGCGAAGCCGTCTACTCCGATCGTTCGAGGTGCCTGGGCGGCAGTCTGCTCAAGTTGGGTACGAAAGCGACTCTCAAGCGCCCGTTTTACGATGGCATTATTGACATCATGGTGAGTACATAACTCCTCAATGCTTTCGACCCGGTCATCCATTATATGGACCCGATATAGAACAAGGAATCGTATCTATACGCATAGAACTCGCACGCAACCTCCCGTTGCATAGCGACTACGTGCTTGCTACACTTGCCGCGGTGCTGACATTCGTCCGTTAATCCGGATGGTGCTTGCAGCATCCAGGCTTGTGGTTCAATTCCAGATACGATTCTTATGATTATTGCGTCATTCATATTCCTCAAATTCCCCGGCCTTCACCCCATGGGCACTATTCTCATGAATGACGATAGGAACTAAGCGGTGGCACTCACCGCCATCGTCGCTATCTCCATCGGCGCAGCGCTGGGCGCGTTACTGCGCTGGGTGCTGGGCTTGAGTTTGAATCACCTTTGGCCCACCATGCCGCTAGGCACCTTAGCGGCGAATTTAATCGGTGGCCTGCTTATAGGGGTAGCGGCTGAATTTTTCAGAAACCATGGTGGTCTTGCCCCCGAATGGCGTCTGGCCATCATCACAGGGTTTATGGGCGGCCTGACTACATTTTCAACCTTTTCCCTCGAAGTGGTCAGCCAGATCCAGAGCCGCGGGCTGGGAAGCGCCGCTCTTGAAATAGGCTTGCATGTGGTGGGATCAATCGGCCTGACACTGCTCGGCATAATTCTCGTGCAAACCGTGGTTCAAAGCTAAACGTACGGAGTGTTCATCATGACAGGCTACCAACTGACTTTTTTTACACAGCAAGATCGGAGTCATGATTCCAAATCATTACATGAATGGTTGATGAATTTAGTGCAGTCCATGGGTATCAGTGGAGCAACCATGATTTCTGCGCAAGAAGGCATAGGAAGTGATCATCATCGTCATTCGGCCCGATTTTTCGAGCTTGCAGACCAGCCTATGGAGATCACCATGGTGGTATCCGATGCCCAGTGCGACTCAATTCTAAACCGCTTGAATGACGAACCCGACTTGCATCTTTTCTATTCGAAGACGCCGGTCGAATTCGGATACATAGGGCAAGCTGATTAGGCCTTTTTTTAGACCCTCTCGTACATTTGTGGCACTACTGCCGCTTATATCGCGCAACAGTCTTGGCAAGATTGACCAATAATATAACGAGGCATCCCAGGGCAAATAGAGGCGCGGCCCAGTGAGTTTGGGCGGCAAACCGCGGCAACACCAAACCAGCCACTATGCACCAGAGAATTAGTGCTATGGCGAGGCTACCATCGTCGACAAATAAACGGCCAAGTTTACGTAGGAATTGAACTAGTCCTTCCATCACCCACCACCTAGGGAATCAATTCGAGCGCGGGCGAAATTGACAGCTATAAGCGATATGATGAGCAGGACTGCCGCCAATATGACGATAGCCAAATCTTCGCCCGGCCAGATCAGCCCTAGCCCTTCTCCTATCCAAAAAATTCCGAAAGTCGTAATTAATATGCCGACTACAAACTTAAGCGTATTTTCAGGAATACGTGCCAGCGGCTTTTGCAAGATTACACCCAGTCCGATAACCAGTGCGCCCGCCAATGCTGCGCCTATGCTGGCCGGAAGCAGCGCGTGGCCGGTGGCGCCTACCGCGATCACGATGAACACCACTTCGATGCCTTCGAGCACAACTGCTTTGAAAGCCACCGCCACCGCCAACGGGTCAAGGCTGCGCATTACCTGCGTGCGGGCCGAACGCAATTGAGAGGTTTCGGAATCGAACGTGGCCTGCTCGTCGTGCAGCCGGATTACACCAGCAGCGCGCAGTATGGCTTTTCGCAACCAGCGCATCCCGAATAACAGCAATAACATGCCAATGCCGACCTGTAGAAGCCTGATGGGAATACGGTCTAATAAGGGGCCGAAAACGAAAATCATGACAGCTAGCAGCAACGTGCCGCCAACGACGCCAGTAAGGGCGGAGCGCCAACCGCGGATAGTGCCCACCGCCAGCACAATAGTAAGAGCTTCCACGAATTCGACCAGCGAAGCCAGAAACGCGGCCAACACCGCAGGCCCTGCATGGGACCATAACATCATGCTGCTGTCCTTAAGCGAAAGCGCTAAATGATCTTAGCAAATAGAATCGGGTTATAGTGTTTTACAAACCGAATCATAGCTCTTGTTAAGGAGTGCTATCTTATGAATCCTACGCTGCAGGCAGCACCACCCTGGTCTGTGAGCCAGTGGCTGAACACTTCAACACCCATTACGCTAGACTCCCTGCGTGGCAAGGTGATCGTTCTGCACGCCTTTCAAATGCTTTGCCCAGCCTGCGTATCGCGTGGCCTCCCGCAAGCTAAGTCTATATTTCAATTTTTCCCGCAAGACAAAATTGCCGTGATCGGACTGCATACGGTATTCGAGCACCATGCCGCCATGACTCCTGTGGCTCTGGAAGCCTTTGTACATGAATATCGCCTGAGCTTTCCCATTGGCATCGACAAGGCAGATCCGGACGGACTGACCCCACTTACGATGCGAGCCTACGGTATGGAAGGCACTCCCACCTTAATTCTCATCGACAAAGCCGGTTATATCCGCCTGCATCACTTTGGCAACCTGGACGATATCCGGGTGGGAGCCGTGATCGGACAGCTACTGACCGAGTCCGCCGCCCAGTGAAGGGTTAGTCACCTTCTTTAACAGCGGTGTCAATATGTCCACAGGAATGGGGAAGACAATCGTCGAGCTTTTATCTCCCGCGACCTGGGTCAGGGTTTGCAGATAGCGCAGTTGTATGGCCGATGGTTGTTGCGCGAGAATTTCTGCAGCTTCCATCAAGGCCTGTGCAGCTTGTTTTTCACCTTCGGCGTGTATGACTTTGGCACGCCGCTCGCGTTCGGCTTCAGCTTGGCGGGCTATGGCGCGGATCATGTTTTCATTCAGGTCGATATGCTTGATTTCCACGTTCGTCACCTTGATACCCCAGGAATCGGTTTGGGCATCCAGTATTTGTTGGACGTCCAGATTAAGTTTTTCGCGCTCGGACAACATTTCATCAAGCTCGTGCTTGCCCAATACGGCGCGCAAAGTAGTTTGGGCAAGCTGGCTGGTTGCTTCTAGGTAATGCTCTACCTGAATAATGGCTTTGTCGGGCGCGACCACGCGAAAATACAAGACCGCATTTACCTTGACTGAAACGTTGTCCCGTGAAATCACGTCCTGGCTGGGCACGTCCATAGTCACCACGCGCAGGTCGACCCGCACCATCTGCTGAATGCCCGGAATCACAAAGACCAAGCCCGGTCCTTTGACAGCGGTGAATCTCCCCAAGGTAAAAATGACGCCACGCTGATACTCGCGCAATATTTTGACAGCACTAAATACCAGCAAAAGTACGACAATGACGACCCCGGCCAAACCTATATTGATATCGTAAAACACATGAATCTCCCTGTTGTGTACCTATCCTTTTAACGGCTGACGCACCACATGCAGCGTCAAGCCTTCAAGCGCGGTGACTTTTATCGAATCACCTACCGAAAGCGGTTCGCGGCATTGAATACGCCAGCTCTCGCCCCGCACATCGGCATAACTGGCGTGCCCGCCTGCCAACGTCACCACTCCCGGCAAACCCAACATTTCTTCTCGCCCGGTCACAACCCGGCGTTTGTGGGCTCTGGCTGCCATAGCGCCTATGGCAAACAGCAAAACTGCACTTGCCAGCGCAATGCCCACTAGAAATGGTATTGACAGGCCCACCCCAGAAGCGCCACTATCCATCAGAAAAAGTCCTCCCAGAAAAAATGCAACCAGGCCACCCAGACCCACTACCCCGAAGGTGGGAAGAAATGCTTCGGCAATCATCAACGTAGCGCCCACGCCAATTAACGCAACACCCGCCCAGTTAACCGGAAGCAGCTGGAATGCATAAAGCCCGAGCAGCAGACATATAACGCCCGCCACGCCGGGCAATGCCATGCCTGGGTTGGTAAGTTCAAAAAACAAGCCGAAAATGCCGACCATCAACAGAACCAGTGCCACTTCAGGATGAGCAAGTTTGGCGAGTATTTGGCTGCGCCAGTCAGGCGCGATCCGCTCAACCGTAGCGTCGACAGTGACCAAGTGTACGGTACGCCCAGACCCGAGTGTGACTTTCCGTCCATTGACCTTGGCAAGCAGGTCGTCCAGGTCATTCGCGATCAAGTCAATCACTCCGGCTGCAAGCGCGTCGTGCGCCGACAGGCTGGCCGCATCGCGCACGGCTTGCTCGGCGAACTTGACGTTACGACCACGCAACTGAGCCAGGCTGCGAATATAGGCCACTGCATCGTTGGTAATCTTTCGGCTCATGGTGTCGCTATCGTGCTCGACAACAGGCGCGGGCTCGGCCGCCAGCGGCTCTTCTGCCGAGGAACCGGGCTGCGTCTGAGCGCGCGTAGCCGGCGCCTTGGCCGTGGGCTCCGACACCGGCTTCTGAAACCCTGGCAAGCCTATCGACACCGGAGAGGCGGCGCCCACGTTACTGGCCGGAGTCATCGCGGCGATATGGCTGGCATAAAGTATAAAGGTGCCGGCGCTGGCTGCACGTGCACCGCCTGGGCTGACGAAAGTAGCGACCGGCACGGGCGACGCCAAGATATGCTTGATGATGGCGCGCATCGACGTATCAAGCCCTCCGGGTGTATCCAGCTCAATAACGACCAATGCAGCGCTTTCCTGGGCGGCATGCGCCAGCCCGCGAATCAAAAAATCGGACGTTGCCGGGTTAATGATTCCGTCGATCGTTAATACAACCACCTTGGGTGAAATCGTAGCGGCGTGCGCCACGCCTGGCGTCATTGGCAAAAGGCCGCTGAACAATAGCAAGAAGCCACATACAATGAGCCGTCGCAATGCACCACCCATATCGGACTCCTTGAGCCATGCAGGCGCTTGGAAGGCGGCGCCCGCGCCGCCTATCTAGGCATTCAGTATAGCCCTAGAGGCCATTACTTCGAAGCCGTCTTGCGCGCGGCCAGTGTTAGCCTGGACAATTCCGCCGCCAGGACACAGGCGTTGTTATGCTCCAGGTCTTTGGCCGCATAAACCAAAGTAATGGGTTGTTTACCCGCTGCCGCCAGTATGTCGCGCATGCGGATCAGTTGCTCGGGCCCCCGCAATTCGGTTTCATAGTTCGCCTTGAATTCGTCCCAGCGCTCAATTTTGTGACCGAACCAAACTCTCAACTCTGGGCTAGGCGCCAAATCTTTGCACCAGGCGTCGAATTTCAAATTTTCCTTGGACACACCGCGCGGCCAAAGACGATCTACAAACACACGGTAGCCATCCGAGGCTTGCACGTCGTCATAGGCGCGCTTGATACCTACTTTCGTAGCCATTATTTCTCCCGCTAATCTGTCCGGAAAAGAAGATCCTGACAGGAATTAGTCTACTCTTTTCAACCTCAGAAAGTCATGGCAATTGCGTGAGGCGCTCCCGCGCTGCCGCGTACTCGCGTTTTAAACGGCACACAATTTCGGCGGTACCCGGAGTGTCGTCGATTTGGCCTACGCCCTGTCCCGCGCCCCATATGTCCTTCCACGCTTTAGCCTTGGATCCGCCTTGGCCAAAATTCATCACGGCTTTCTCGGCAACACCTAAATTATCGGGATCGAGCCCTGCACGTTCAATACTTTCGCGCACATAATTGCCATGCACCCCAGAGAACAGATTGCTATAGATAATATCGGCAGCCGTCGATTTAATCAGAGCCTGTTTATATTCTTCGCTTGCATGGGCTTCCCGGCTGGCAATGAAGCGCGTGCCGATATAAGCAAGATCAGCTCCCATCGCCTGCGCTGCCAGTACGGCTTCCCCTGTCACTATGGAACCTGACAAGACAAGTAGCCCCGCGAATCGCCTCCTTGTCTCTCCGACCAAAGCCATGGGTGACAGCAGGCCAGCATGGCCGCCGGCACCCGCCGCGACCAGAACGAGCCCGTCCACGCCGGCATCAATAGCCTTTTGAGCATGACGCAAGTTGATAACATCGTGCAAAATAATGCCGCCGTAAGCATGCACCGCGTCGATGATTTCGCGCACCGGCGCGCGCAGCGATGTAATCAGAATAGGCACCTGATGGCGAATACACGTTTGCATGTCTAGTTCCAGACGCACATTGGATGCGTGCACAATCTGGTTCACCGCCAAGGGGCCCACTACGGCACCCGGATGCATCCGGCGATAGACCCCAAGTTCTTCTTTGATTTGCGTGAGCCACTCATCAAGCAGTTCCGGTTCTCGAGCATTAAGGGCGGGAAATGAACCGACAATCCCCGCCTTACATTGCGCAACCACCAGTTCAGGATAGCTGACCGTAAACATAGGTGCCGCAATGACCGGCAGCGCAAGGTTTTCCAGCACGGCAGGTAAGCGCCTGGCAACAGACATGAAATCTCCGCAGAATTGTTGATCTGGCACCCACAGGAGGTGCTACTACATGAGCTGGTGCTAACGATCTGTCGCGGCAACCGATGTGGCGGCCAGGCCGAACACGGCTGCGCGAAACAGGAGTTGATCAGGTATGCGTCATATCTATTGGCACTATCCAGGCGTCGTATTGCTCGGCAGTGACGAAACCCAATGCCAGTGCGGCGCTACGCAACGTAGTCTGTTCGTGCTGCGCCTTTTTCGCAATAGCGGCAGCTTTGTCGTAACCTATATGCCGATTCAAGGCCGTTACCAGCATCAGGTTCTTCTCGAGATTGCTGGCGATCTTATCCAGGTTTGGCTCGATCCCTACCGCGCAGTGGTCGTTGAAGGCACGACACGTGTCAGCAAGCAGGCCAATACTTTCCAGCACGTTGTGAACCATGACAGGCTTAAATACGTTAAGCTGAAAATTGCCCTGGCTACCGGCGAAAGCCGTAGCGGCGTCATTGCCAAAAACTTGTACGCACACCATGGTCATTGCCTCACACTGCGTGGGGTTGACCTTGCCAGGCATAATCGACGAGCCCGGCTCGTTATCAGGGATATGTAGTTCGCCTATGCCGCAGCGCGGCCCGCTAGCCAGCCAGCGCACGTCGTTGGCCATTTTCATCAAGCCGCCTGCCAGTGTTCGCAATGCGGCGGAAAGATTGACCAGTGCGTCATGTGCAGACAAGGCAAAAAATTTATTAGGCGCCGTACGAAAAGCCAGACCCGTAATTTTGGCGATGTGCTCAGCTGCCACTTCACCAAAGCGAGGGTGGGAATTCAAGCCTGTACCGACGGCTGTGCCCCCAATAGCCAGGTCGTATATTCCTGGTAAGGCGGCTCGGATTGCGCCAAGGGCAAAGTCTATCTGTGCAACCCAGCCGCTGATTTCCTGGCCCAACGTAATAGGAGTGGCATCCTGCAAATGAGTACGACCGGTCTTGACCACGCTTTGATACTGTGAGGCCTTGCTGGCCAGCGTGTTGCGCAATTTTTCAACCGCTGGCAACAAATTTCTATTTAGTTCCTGAGCGACAGCGATATGCATGGCGGTGGGGAAAGTGTCGTTCGACGATTGCCCTCTGTTGACGTGATCATTGGGGTGCACGGGTGTCTTGCTGCCCATTATTCCGTCAGCCAGCTCTATGGCCCGGTTGGCTATCACCTCATTGGCATTCATATTTGATTGCGTGCCCGATCCGGTCTGGAACACGACCAACGGAAACTCCCGATTATGTCGTCCCGAAATGACTTCATCGGCCGCACGGACAATGAGTGCCGCAATATTCTCGGGCAATTCGCCCAGTTCTGAATTAGCCTGGGCAGCCGCCTTTTTCAATATACCCAAAGCCTCAATGATGGGAGGTTGCCATTTGAAACGCTCAATGCCGATAGGAAAGTTTTCGATGGAACGCTGCGTCTGTGCGCCCCAATAGTGCTCGGCCGGCACGTCGATCGCGCCCATCGAGTCAGTTTCAACACGGGTTGCCGCCATAAATAATGCTCCTTTGAAGCAAAGTCAAGTCTAACGGGCCACTGCGTGCCCAGAGAGTAAAACTATACGCCAAGATAGGCCATCAATGACTCCATTGGCTGTCGCAGCGAACGGCCAGAGGCAACATGTTCAGACGCGTTCCAGCGTGCGCTTTGCCGCTTGCCCCATGGCGGGGCAACGAACGGACCAGGCCTGGAGTGCATCGAGCAACCGGCAAGCAAAAGCCCACTCATTGTCAAACCAGACAAATACGCTGGCAAAACGCGCACCGTTGACTCGGGTCTGGCTGCCGTCAACAATCGCCGAATGCGGGTCATGATTAAAATCAATCGAAGCATGAGGTGCATCGGAATAGGCAAGCAGCCCAGGCTCCTCGGCTGCCGCAGCTTCTAATAACGAGTTGATGGCGTGGACGTTGGTGTCGCTCTCGAGGTTTGCCACCAGATCAATAGCAGAAACATTCATGGTTGGAACCCGAATGGCCTTGGCTTGCACTTTTCCAGCAAGCTGCGGTAGAAAACGCTCGACACCCTGGGCCAGGCCGGTTGCAACCGGAACGATGGACTGCATGGCCGACCGATTGCGGCGTAAATCGGAATGGTGATAGCCATCGATCAACGGCTGATCATTCATAACGGAATGCAAAGTCGTCAGGTAGGCTTGCTCGACGCCAAAAGCGCGGTGGAGCTGATCAAGAATGGGCACGATGGCATTGGTAGTGCATGACGCATTGGAAACAATGCACTCATCGCCTTTCAACTTTTCGTGATTGACCCCATAGATCATCGTGAAATCAACATCCTGTGCGCTATGCCCAGGGTGCGAAAGCAGCAGGCGTGGACAACCCGCAGTCACAAACCGCAGCAAGTCATCGCGTGAGCCATAACGGCCGGAGCATTCAATTAACACATCAATCTCATAACGCGCCCAATCAACTCCCTCGGGCGTCTGAGCATGGCTGACGTGAATTTCCTGACCGTCGATAATCAGGCAATCGGGCCCCTGCCCGACTCGCCCCGAAAACACGCCATGGGTGGAATCGAAATGCGTCAGATAAGCCATGGACTCTAAGTCGGCGGGCTCATTGATGGCCACAATCTGGAATTGGCCTTTCAGCGGCGACTCGTGCAAGGCACGCAGAAAGCAACGGCCTATACGACCATAGCCGTTAATGGCCAAACGAATCGGACGACTCATGATAAAAATCCCGCGTAAACGCTTGAAAATAATTCTTTGGATTTGCCCGTAACTCACCTGCACGGCGATTCAGCTATCCAGGGCAATCCTGTTGTTTAGAACTGTACTACTTTCCTTACGATACCGACGTGGCACCCACAAGGGCTGCCATCAGAACGCCACAGAAAAGCCGCCATCCACAACCAGCACATGGCCGTTCACATACGATGCGGCCGCAGAGGCCAGAAATACCGCAGCACCGGCAATTTCGCCTGGCTGTCCCCAGCGCCCCAGCGGGTTACGGCCGATTACGGCGGCGCCTTTAACGGGATCGCTCGCTAGGCCGGCATTGGTTTGGGTAGCAAAAGTGCCGGGCGCAATGCCGTTGCTGGTGATGGCATAGGGCCCATATTCAACGGCCAACGCGCGCACCATCCCCACCAGTCCCTGCTTGGCGATTGGATAAATGGCATCGCCGGCGCGCGCCAGTTCACCCGCGATCGAGGTCATGGTAATGATGCGCCCTGCGGCTGCGCTTGCGACCATACCCTCGGCGGCCAATTTGGACAGATGAATGGCGGCAACCAGATCGACATGAATAATTTCAAGAATTTCGGGCAATGACGCTTGCCCTAGCGTTTTGCGGAGGCGTACCCCCACGTTGTTCACCAGAATATCAGGAGATCCGATCTGTTCGCACATTTGCATGAAAGCAGTCTTTTGCGTGCCCAAATCGGCAATATCCTGTACGAGTGGATACGCCGTGGCACCCCCTGCGGCAAGCGCAGCTACGGCCTCGGCCACTCGGTCGGGATTGCGTCCGTTGATAATCACGCGCGCCCCGCTGGCCGCATAAGCGGCCGCAATAGCGAATCCCAGGCCTTGAGTAGAGCCCGTAACTAGCGCAAGCCGGCCTTCAAGCGAGAAATCGGGTAAGTCGCCGATGGTGCCGGTGCTCATGAAGAGTCTGCTACGGGTTTGATGCCACTACCGGCCAGCCAAACGCGCAGAATGTCGCCGGCCCGTTGCTGTAAGTATCGTGGCGCATCCTGGCATGCCAGGGCCAGCGTAATCGGCCCCGGCGCCAGGCTGAACGCAGCCGTGATGCCAGCCTTGTAGAGCGCTTCATAGCCTTCGCCCAAAGAACCCACAATGGCAATGACGGGTATACCCAACGCCTTTGCATAAGCCGCGACCCCGGCGGGGGTTTTCCCATGTAGGGTTTGCGCATCCATGCGACCTTCTCCGGTGTAAACCAAATCGGCTCCTCGCATGGCTTGTGGCAAACCAGACAGCTCGGCCACTATTTCGACGCCTGGTTTGAACGCAGCATTCAAGAAAGATTTAATCGCGAAACCAAGACCCCCGGCCGCCCCTGCGCCAGGTGTGTGTTGCTCATCCTTGCCTAAAGTGGTGGCACAAACTCGGGCAAAATGAGCGAGCGCGGTATCAAGTTGGCCAACCTGCTCTTGCGTCGCTCCTTTTTGCGGGCCAAACACGGCCGATGCACCCAGCGGCCCGCACAATGGGTTGTTTACATCCATAGCAATTTCAAACACGGTTTCGCGCAAGCGGCTATCGAGCGCATCAAGTGTCACGGTCGACAATTGCTGCAATGCAGCCCCGCCCAACTCAAGCGCCCGGCCTGTGGCATCGAATAACCCCACCCCCAGAGCCTGCAGCATTCCGGCCCCACCGTCATTGCATGCGCTGCCGCCCAAGCCCACCGTGATGCGTCGCGCCCCTGCGTCGAGCGCTCGCAGTATCAGTTGTCCCACGCCAAAGCTGGTGGCCTTTAGGGGATCGCGCTCTTCAACCGGAATTTGCTCCAATCCCGCTGCCGCGGCGATTTCAACAAACGCACAGCCGTCGCCCAACCACGCCCAGTCGGCCTGGCACGGCTCGCCGTTGGCGTTTTCTACAATTGCATGCCGCCGCTCGCCCGAACCGGCGGCAATCACGGCGTCTAGCGAACCCTCACCCCCGTCAGCCATGGGAACGCAGACAATATCGGCACCGGGCAAAACATCGCGAACGCCCGCCGCAATAGCATGCGCGACGTCAGCGGCGCTCATGCTTTCTTTGAACGAGTCAGGAGCTATAAGAACACGCATAAGACATAAAGCCTTGTAATAAAGACGGCAGGCAGGGTTCAGGTTTACCCATGACTAAACGACATTATTTGGGACGCCCTGATGAAACGCTTCAATATTATCCATTAACTGGTTCGCCAGGCTCTGAATCGCCTCTTCGCTCGCCCACGCTACATGCGGGGTAAGAATGAAATTGGGTAAGTCAAGCAACTGCATAAGCGGATGCTGCGCGCCGGGCGGCTCGGGGCTGGTGACATCAAAACCCGCGCCGCTGATCTGGCCGGATCGCAGGGCGCGCCCCAGTGCGGCTTCGTTAACGAGCCCACCTCGGGCCGTATTGATCAGCAGCGGCTTGCGCGTCATTTGAGCGAACTCCGCCTCGTCAATCATGTTGCGGGTTTGCGCATTAAGCGGGCAATGCAGGCTGATGATGTCACTGCTGCCAAGCATTTTTTCAAATGGGGTGTACAAGGCCCCTGCCTTCCCTGCCCCTTTACGTCCCGCAAAAATCACGTGCATATTCAATGCCCGCCCTATACCGGCCACGGCTTGGCCCAGCACACCATCGCCAATAACACCTAAGGTGGAGCCGGCCAGATCCTTAATGGGGTAGTCAAAATAGCAGAACTGCTGCGACTCGTACCAGCGCCCCGCCTTGACCGAGTCCCGGTAAGCCGTAATACTGCGCCGCAAAGCGAAAATAAGCGCAAATGCATGTTCGGGCACGGTACGAGTAGCGTAGCCGCGCACATTGGACACCGTGATCCCGCGTGCATGGCAGGCCTTCACATCGACAACATCCGTGCCGGTCGCCGCTACGGCTATCAGTCTCAAGTGCGGCGCGCCGGCAAGCGCCGCCTCGTCAATGGCCGCCTTATTGGTAATGACAATATCGGCCTGGGCGATACGGTCGGCCACGAGACTCTTGGCCGTGCGCCCATATAGCGTCAATTCGTGGGGAAAGCTCAAACGCCGCAGATCTGTGCGCGCCGAGATGGTTTCGCGATCCAGAAAAACAATTTTCAAAGGACGTTCGAGCATAGGGTTCCTTGAGCAGACTCAAATCCGATATAGTAGCGGGATTATATTCATGCGCCAAAAGCCTCCGATGCCAACTGACTCTACTCCCCGCCTACCTCCGATCCCCAAACATTACCCAGTAAGAGATTTTTTCCGCAACCCGGACCGAGGTTTTTTCCGTTTGTCTGACGACGGCGCCATGCTGGGATTCATGGAGCCCGTCAGTATTGATGGTGCGCCCGCCCGCATGAACATATTTGTGCAGACACTGGAAGGCAGTACGCCTGTAGGAGAACCTCGGCGTGTGACCTCGGAAACAGAGCGTGACATTGCTCACTTTTTCTGGAAGGGTTCAAACACCGTTCTATATGAAAAGGACTTCAACGGCGACGAAAATTTTCATGTGCTGGCAGTCAATGTGGCCAGTGCGGCTGTTACCGATCTGACACCGCAAGAAGGGGTGCGCGCCAGTGTTCAGGATGATCTGGAAGACGATCCCGACCACCTGCTGATCAGTCATAACGGGCGCAACCCCGAAGTCTTCGATGTATACCGTGCAAATCTGAAAAGCGGCGAACTGACACTGATAGCCGAAAACCCCGGAAACATAGTGGGCTGGCAAACCGACCATGCAGGGCGCGTACGCATCGGTATTGTCAGCGACGGGTTAAATACCAGCCTGCTGTACCGGGCTCACGACGGTGAACCGTTCGCCCCCATTATTACCACCGACTTTCGCACCACGGTCAGCCCCGAATTCTTTAACTTCGATAATCAATCGTTTTACGCACTGAGCAACCGCGGACGGGACTGCCTGGCCCTCGTTACTATCGACCCGGCTCAGCCCGATCGGGAGCAACTGATTTTTGAGGCAGAGCAGGTTGATCTGGACGGCGCATCGTACTCACATTTGCGCAAGGTGCTGACGGCTGTCGTTTACCAAACCGACAAACCTCAATATCATTTTTTTGATGAAATCAGCGCCGATCATCACGCCCGTGTGTCAGCCTTATTGCCCGGCTACGAAGTCTCATTCCAAAGCAGTGCTCGTGATGAAAGCAAGTTCATCGTCGCGGGATATAACGACCGGACGCCCGGCAGCCGCTACCTGTACGATGCACGAAACCATACGCTGGACAAACTGGCTGATATCAACGCCAGCCTGCCCGAACACGATATGGCACAAGTGCGTCCAATTCAATACACCAGTCGAGACGGGTTAACCATCCATGGCTATCTCACCATGCCTGTGGGCCGAGAGCATCAAAACTTGCCTTGCGTGGTGAACCCTCACGGCGGACCCTGGGCACGGGATAGTTGGGGTTTCAACCCAGAGGCCCAGTTTCTGGCCAACCGCGGTTATTGCGTGTTGCAAATGAATTTTCGAGGCTCTACCGGTTACGGGCGCCAATTTTGGCAAGCCAGTTTCTGCCAGTGGGGCTTGGCCATGCAGGACGACATTACAGACGGCGTGCAATGGCTCATCTCTCAGGGCATTGCCGACCCCGAACGCATTGCCATATACGGCGGCAGCTACGGCGGTTACGCAACGCTGGCTGGCATTGCCTACACGCCCGACTTGTATGCTGCCGCGGTTGACTACGTGGGCGTGTCCAATTTGCTAACGTTCATGGATACGATCCCGCCTTACTGGAAGCCCATGCTCGATAAAATGCACAGCATGGTGGGCGACCTGGAAGTTGATCGCGAACGCTTGGTAGCCACCTCGCCCGCCCTGAATGCCGACAAAATACGGACACCACTACTCATTGCCCAAGGCGCGCACGATCCACGGGTGAACAAAGATGAAAGTGACCAGATGGTCGCAGCCCTAAAGGCGCGCGGGGTAAGCGTTGAATACATCGTCAAGGACAATGAAGGCCATGGTTTTCACAACGACGAGAATAAATTCGAATTCTATGAACGCATGGAGCAATTTCTTGCACTACACTTAAAGCTATAGTTATAGCTAATTTAAAACTTCAATCACACGTCGTCTCGATAGCGCATTTTTCAAGGAGGCCGCTGGAACAGGGTCACGCCAGGCGTGACGCGCTATCCCTCTTTGGGCCGGCTGGTTTTGTGTATGTCAAACAAGCCGGGTCTGAAGTTTCCTGCGCAGCAACAATGAAATTGTATTACATGCCGGGCGCATGCCCACTGGCCACGCAAATCGTTCTGGAATGGATAGGCAAACCCTACGAATCTCAGGCGGTGTCCCGTACCGAGATCAAAGAACCGGCTTACCTGGCCTTGAATCCATTAGGCTCTGTACCTGTTTTGGTCGACGGCGACATGACCCTGACGCAAAGCGCCGCGATTCTGGAATACTTGGCCGAGCTCAACCCGAGCCTGAACTTGCTGGGCAATACACCCAAGCAAAGAGCTGAAACACGCCGCTGGCTCGGTTTTTGCAATTCTGATCTGCACAGAACATTCAGCCTGGTTTTTGGCGCCGCTGCGTTCACAAGCAATGCCGACTTTCAGAAAGAACTGGCGCTTAAGGCTGCTGAGCGAGTGGTAGCTTTATTGCACGTCGCAGACAAGCAGTTGGCCGGCAAACAATGGCTGACAGGCAGTCGGTCAATCGCCGACCCGTATCTGTATACGATTTTGCGCTGGGCCAAGGCCAAAAACCTTGACATCGCAGGCATGACTAATTTGCAGGCGTTCTTCCAGCATATGGAAGCCGACCCCGGAGTGAAGTCGGCGTTGAAAGCTCAGGGTGTGTAGATCGAAAAAAGCGCGAAGCTGTTAGCCTTTTGCGAAGAAGCGTACGATCCGGCCTTCGTTCGCGACATGGCAGCCACAAGGGCTGCCATTACATAATATTCGGTTTGGTATCTGTAGGGGCAGCTCTTGTGGCTGCCCCTACACCTGCCGCACTGTCACCCCATCAAACCACACGATTACTTTACGCACCCAAATACGCTTTGCGTACCGCATCGTTACTTAACAAGTTGGCGCCAGTGTCGGCCAACACTACTTGGCCAGTCTCCAGCACATAACCGCGATCGGCAACCTGCAGCGCCTTGTTGGCGTTTTGTTCGACCAGAAAAACAGTTACGCCTTGCTCGCGTATGGTACGGATGATGTCAAATATTTGCGTGATGATCAAAGGCGCCAAGCCTAGCGTAGGCTCATCGAGCAATAGCAGCCTGGGTTTGGTCATCAGTGCCCGCCCAATAGCCAGCATTTGCTGCTCGCCACCCGACATGGTGACGGCACGTTGATTAGCCCTTTCTTTAAGCCGTGGAAACAAGGTATAAACGTGATCCAGACCTTCGGCGGTCTGTGGTTTGTTTAGAAAAAAGCCTCCCATCTTCAAATTTTCGACTACAGTCAGATCGGGGAAGACACGCCGCCCTTCAGGGGAAATGGCGATGCCACGACGCATGATGGAATGTGTCGCATCGTGCGTGATATCTTCGTCTTCGAAACTGATCCGGCCTCTTTGGGCCCGTGGAGAGCCGCACACGGTCATAAGCAATGTTGTTTTACCTGCGCCATTAGCGCCGATCAGTGTCACAATTTCGCCCTGATTAACCTCGATCGAAACATCGTCCAGCGCCTGAATCGCACCATAATACGTGGAAACGTTCTCGAGCTTCAGCACTTATTCTTCCCCCAGGTAAGCTTTGATCACACGCGGGTCGGAACGTACCTCGGCAGGCAATCCAGTGGTAATGGGCTTGCCATGCTCCATGACCAGAATACGATCTGACACACCCATGACCAGGCCCATGTCGTGCTCGATCAGCAACACGGCCACGCCAAACTCTTTACGCAAACGATCAATTAATACCTGGAGGTCGCGCTTCTCTTGCGGGTTAAGCCCGGCGGCTGGCTCGTCGAGCATCAGCAACCTTGGTTTGGTAATCATGCACCGAGCTATTTCCAGGCGTCGTTGGTGTCCATACGCCAGGGTGCCGGCTTCACGATTGGCAAACTGCCGTATGCCCAGAAAATCAAGCCAGGCGGCTGCATTTTTCAGGGCATTCTGTTCAGACCGACGATAGGATGGCACCTTGAACAAGCCCTGCAGCAATCCGGTTTGCAAATGTGTGTGCTGAGCAACCAACAGGTTCTCCAGCACAGTCAGTTGTTTAAACAGGCGTACATTCTGAAAGGTGCGCACCAAGCCCTGCTGCGCCACCTTATGACTGGGCAGCCCATCAATGTTTTTCCCGTCCATCAGAATGGCCCCGGCCGTAGGTTTGTAAAAGCCACCGACACAATTGAATACGGTGGTTTTGCCTGCGCCATTCGGCCCGATAATAGCGAACACCTCGTCTCGCTGAACCTCGAACTCAATACTATCAACCGCCAACAAGCCGCCAAATTGCATTGTCAGGCCCGACACTTGTAGTAACGCGTCGCTCATGCCTTTAACTCCACCTGCGCGCGTTTGACCGGCAACAAACCTTGGGGGCGCCATATCATCATCAACACCATCACCAAGCCAAAAATCAGCATACGGTATTGGGCAAACTCGCGAGCCAACTCGGGCACCACCGTAAGAATGATGGCCGCTAGAATAACGCCTAATTGCGAACCCATTCCCCCAAGAACAACAATGGATAGAATGAGAGCCGACTCAATAAAGGTGAACGATTCGGGGTTGACCAAACCCTGGCGGGCTGCAAAGAAAGCGCCTCCAAGGCCCGCAAACATCGCGCCCATCGTAAATGCAGACAATTTGATGCGTGTGGGGTTCAGCCCAAGTGAGCGACAAGCGATTTCGTCTTCGCGCAGGGCCTCCCAGGCACGGCCTATCGGCATGCGAATAACGCGTGACGAAACAAACAAAGCCAGTAAGGCCAGCCCCAGCACCGTTAAATAAAGATAGATAATGACGTGGTCGGTGTTGAAATCCCAGCCCATCAGCTGGTGAAAAGTGGTTTGCCCTTCAGGCGCACGACGCGTCATGGCATAACCGAAAAAAGTTGGCTTGGGTATGCCCGAAATACCGTCAGGGCCACCTGTAAATGAATACAGGTTGATCAACAGGAGGCGTATCATTTCGCCAAAACCAAGCGTCACGATCGCCAAATAATCACCACGCAAGCGTAGCACCGGAAACCCCAACAAAAACCCAAACAAAGCAGCCATCAACCCGGAAAATGGCAAAGCTTCCCAGAAGCCCCATCCTGCCCAGTGATATAACAAGGCATAGGTATAGGCCCCTACGGCGTAAAACCCAACAAAACCTAAATCTAGCAGGCCCGCATAACCCACCACAATATTCAAACCCAGGCCCAGCATGACGTAAATAAGTACCAGAGTAGCAATGTCGACTTGTGCCCGGCCGGTAAAGAACGGCCAGATCACAGCAATCGCGACCATTGCGTAAATGAAGATGCGGCGGGTCGAATCGCTGATTACGGGCATGGATAAGCGTTTTACCCCCCGCCTGGACTTAATTTGCTGAATCAGCAGCGGGCGAAGCAACTGAAATACAAACACAATAGCCATGCCGGCAATAATCATGAACCAATCGGGCTGGAGGTGAGTTTTCGCTCCTTGACCCATGATCTGAAGACCAAAAATAGGGGCAATAATGACGCCGGCCATAAACGCGGCAATCAGCGCATTGTTGAAATTCTTGCCCATTACACTTTTTCCACTTCGGGCTTGCCCAGTAAGCCCGTAGGCCGAAACAGCAAGACCAATACCAGCAAGGCAAACGCCACAATATCTTTGTATTGCGAGGAAATATAGGCAGCAGCCAGCGTTTCAGCCAGGCCCAGCAGTACTCCTCCCAGCATAGCCCCGGGTATGCTGCCAATTCCGCCCAGTACCGCCGCGGTAAAAGCCTTGATGCCCGCTATGAAACCAATGAAAGGGTTAAGTTTGCCAATAGCCAGGGCGATGAGCACTCCGCCCACAGCCGCCAGCATGGCACCAATAACGAAGGTGAAGGAAATGATACGGTTGGTATCGATCCCGAGCAAATTGGCCATGTGAATATCTTGCGAACACGCGCGCGAAGCCCGACCTGTGCGCGAGTGTTTGATGAAGAGAGTCAGCGCGATCATCAGCAAGACAGTAACCACAATAATCATAATGCGCGAATAAGGTACGGTGACCTGAAAATTGGAACCCATCATGTGAAATTTGATCGACCCGGTAATGAGCGCGGGCACCGCCATATCGCGTGCACCCTGCCCAATAGCGACCCAATTTTCCAGGAAAATGGACATGCCTATGGCTGAAATGAGCGGAACCAACCGCGGACTATTTCGCAAAGGCGCGTAAGCGATTTTTTCGGTCGCATAACCGTAGACGCCAGTAACAAACACAGCAACGATAATCATCGCCAGCACGATAAGCGGCAGCGGCAAACCGCTATTGACGCCAATCGCCGACAAGGTGACCAGGCCCACATAAGCCCCGATCATGTAGATATCGCCATGGGCAAAGTTGATCATGCCGATGATGCCATAAACCATGGTGTAACCAATGGCAATCAGGGCGTAAATCGCGCCTAGCGACAAGCCATTGAACAGTTGTTGCGTCAGTTGAGGCAGTAAATCAGACATAAAAACACATGTTCCAAATGGCAGCGGGCCCGATGAGGGTGGTCCGGGCGCCGCCAGGACATAAAGAAAATGCTCCAGCTCGGTTCAAGGCGGAGCATATCAGGGCCGATCTTAGGATGACGTTAGAAATTGGCCGGCGCGGCTATTCTGGCCGGTTGCACCCCCAATGTCACTACGGGAAACCCCTTAATGGTTTTGCTGCATCGCAACAGGTCGCGCCAGATTCCACATAAGGGCCCGAAACGGCGCCAACATAGTTATATTAACGACCAATTTCACCGTCAGGTCGCCCAGCAGCAAGGCGAACCAATGTACGCCAGTTCCGGCAAACGCTGCGGCAAAGAACATACTGGTATCGAGCACCGCACCGGCCACGCCGCCTATTAGAGGGGCGCGCCACCAGCGCTGGTCACGCAAGCGATCGAATACGTAAATGTCAGCCATCTGCGCGCACAGAAACGCCAGACCTGACGCGGCAGCGATACGGGGTGTGGCCACCCAGAACGACACCACCAGCGCTATGACAAAGCCGATGACGGCCACTTCTCGCGCCGCGCGGGCACCGAAGCGGCGGTTCAATACATCGGACACCAGGAATACGATCGGATAGGAAAGACCGCCCCAAGTAAGCCAGTGATTGATGGGATATTGCACCAATATATTGGACCCAACCACCACCACACCCATAGCTAGAACAGCGATGAGAAGTTGAATGAGCGTCATGGGTACAGATACCCGGGATGAAATAGTCTTCATTGTGCAAATTCGATGGCTAATTCAGCTGCTCGGTTCGACGCCGCCTGCATAGCCTGCCGAACGATGGCGGCAAACTGTTTCTCTTCAAATACGGCCAAAGCGGCAGCCGTGGTCCCGCCTTTGGATGTGACTCGCTCTCTGAGAGTGGCCGGCGAGTCGGGCGATAAGGCGGCCAGCTGCGTTGCGCCATTCAGGGTAGCCAGTGTTAATTGCCGCGACTGCTCATGGTTTAGCCCCAATTCACGACCCCCTTGCATCAGTGCCTCAATGAACAAGAATACATAAGCCGGCCCGCTGCCCGACAAGGCGGTCACCGCGTCAAGCGCCGCGTCGTCTTCAACCCAGACCACTTCACCAACGGCCTTCATTAGCTGCTGAGCTACGGATTTATCGCTTTCGGACACACCATGCACCGCCATCAGGGCAGTGATACCAGCACCGATGAGCGCAGGTGTATTGGGCATGCACCGAACCAAGCAAGTCCAAGGTTTGTCTGGTGTACCCAGCCAAGCAGCTATAGTGCCGCTAGTTATACCGGCGGCAATGCTGATCACGAGTGTGTCTGGCCGTAAAAACGACCGACAGGCCAATACGGTCGCTTTCATATGCTGGGGCTTGACGGCAAAGATCCACACACGGCGATCGCTTAGCTGAGCGTCGGGCGTGGCGGCAACCGTCGTGCCTTGCTCGTGCCAACGCGCGCGCACTGCCTCGTTCGGATCAATGACATGGACATCGTGCGCGGCGCAGCGCTTGCCGATTAGGCCGGCCGCTAAAGCGGTAGCCATATTGCCACCGCCAATCAGGGAGAGAGTAAGTTCTTGGTTCATAGCCGACGTATTGTACGATTTTCTGCAAATCGTACACCGCGTATATATGGATTGACCGATAGATCGAGTGTCGTTAAAGTCACGGCGTAGTCATAAACAAGTCATATACTTGCGCACACAGAGCCCAGCACGCCACGTGACGGTAAGTTTCTATCAAGGAGAACAAGCTCATGAGAGCGAAATACCTAGCATTATCTTTAGCCGGCCTTATTGCCACCGTCGGCACAGCGCACGCCGCCACCGACATCTCTTTTTGGCACGCCATGCAGGGACCATTGGGTGATCGGCTCAACTCGATTGTCGACCAATTCAATAAGAGCCAGTCCGATTACGTCGTTCATACCGTATACAAAGGCACTTATGCCGAAGCCATGAACGCTGGCATCGCCGCGTTCCGCGGCGGCAACGCGCCCGATATATTGCAGGTTTTCGAAGTGGGTACAGCCACCATGATGTACGCCAAGGGGGCAATTATCCCGGTACAGGAAATGTCGGAAAAAGCAGGTGATCCTATCAACCCCAAGGATTTTCTGGGCGCGGTCGCCAGTTATTATTCTTCGCCAGCGGGCAAGCTGGTATCTATGCCATTTAACAGCTCCACACCGGTGTTTTACTACAACAAAGATGCGTTCAAAAAGGCCGGGCTTGATCCTCAAAAACCACCCAAGACATGGAAGGAGGTGGCTCAAGACGCCAAAAAATTGCGCGCAGCCGGCCTAGAATGCGGCTATACCACTTCGTGGCCAGCCTGGATACAGCTTGAAAACTTCGCCGCCTGGCATAACGTACCTTATACGACCGAAGACAACGGCTTTGGCGGCTTGGGCGCTCGGCTGGAAATTAACAAGCCCATTTATGTGCGTCACATGAAGTTCCTCGCCGATATGGCCAAAGATGGCACCTTTACATATGGCGGCCGAGGCGATACGCCCAACGCCCTGTTCATTGCCGGCAAATGCGGAATGTTCACGGGTTCAAGTGGCACACGCGCCAGCATTCTGCAAAATGGCCACTTCGACCTGGGCACCACCACCTTGCCCTACTATCCCGATGTCAAGGGCGCACCGCAAAACACGATTATCGGTGGGGCGTCTTTGTGGGTATTTGCGAAGAAATCTCCCACCGTCTACAAAGGCATAACAAAATTCTTTAAGTTCCTGGCTAGCCCCGAACAGGCCGCAGCCTGGCATCAAGGCACAGGATATGTACCTATTACCATAGCCGGCTACGATTTGACCAAAAAATCAGGCTACTACGAGAAAAATCCTGGCACTGAAATTGCCGTCGACGAACTTAACGCCACCACCACTAAAAATTCGCGCGGCGTGCGACTAGGCTACCTGCCGCAAATACGCGATATCGAAGAAGGTGACATGGAACAAATATTCGCAGGTAAAGTTACCGCACAGGCTGGCCTTGACAACGCCGTCAAGCGCGGCAACGAGTTGCTTGTGCGTTTTCAGAAAAGCGTTAAATAGCCGGCGTTTCTAACTGGCTCGAACCGTGAGACATGCCAGCGACATTCGGGTATTGCTCACGGTTTTTAAGTGTGTGTCACTATAGCGCCCGCCGTGATCCGGTAAGCGGAGTCATGGCGTGCACAGGCAAGACAACAAGGTTCAGGTATGGAAAAACGCGTCGTTTTCAATCACAAAGTACTGCCCTACTTTTTACTGGCTCCGCAACTGGCGATCACCATCGTATTTTTCTTTTTGCCTGCCGGACAGGCCATGTGGCAGTCGTTCCGAATTGAAGACCCGTTTGGCTTGTCGTCTCAGTTTGTAGGCCTGGCCAACTTTGTCGAGCTGTTTTCGAATTCTGACTATATTTATTCATTTAAGGTCACCGCTGTCTTTTCCATACTGGTTGCAGTACTGGGTTTAAGCATTTCTCTCGTTCTGGCGGTGATGGCCAATCGTGTTGTGCGCGCGTCGGGGCTGTATAAGACCCTGCTGATATGGCCTTACGCCGTAGCTGCGGCGGTCGCCGGGGTTTTATGGCTTTTCATGTTTTCGCCATCGGTCGGCGTGATTGCCGTGTACCTGAGCCGCCTGGGGCTTAGCTGGAATCCGCGCCTGGATGGATACGACGCGATGACTCTGGTGGTGCTGGCATCGGTCTGGAAGCAGATCTCTTATAATTTTCTGTTTTTTCTGGCGGGGCTGCAATCTATACCACGCTCGCTGATCGAAGCTGCGGCAATCGATGGTGCCAGTCCGGCCCGACGCTTTTGGACTATTGTCTTCCCCTTGCTTTCACCCACCACCTTTTTTCTGCTGGTGATCAATGTTATTTACTCGTTTTTCGACACCTTCGCCATTATCGACGTTGTCACGGAAGGCGGGCCAGGTACCTCGACCGCCATCCTGGTATACAAGGTCTACAACGCGGGCTTCAAAGGCCTGGACATTGGATCCTCATCAGCCCAATCTGTCATCTTGATGTTGATCGTGGTTGCGCTGACGGTGATTCAATTCCGCTACGTCGACCGTAAAGTCAATTACTAAGCACACATTAGCCACAACGAGATCTCGTCATGATAGAACGCCGCCCTTATCTGGATATTCTCTCCCACGTTATTCTGATCGTCGGAGTGCTGGTCGTGGCTTTCCCCCTGTACATTACGGTCGTGGCGTCGACTCAAACGGCGCAGGAAGTAGCCCAGGCCCCCATGTCGTTGCTCCCTGGCGGCCATCTTATCCAAAACTATATCAGCGTCTTGTTTGACGAGACGAACGGTACGCCGCCCGTCGGACGGATGATGTGGGTCAGCACGGTCATGGCGCTGGTCATCGCTTTCGGAAAAATCTCGATTTCCATGCTGTCTGCGTTTGCTGTGGTGTATTTCCGCTTTCGCTTCCGCATGTTTTTTTTCTGGATGATATTTGTCACACTAATGCTCCCTGTCGAAGTACGCATTGCCCCCACCTACAAGGTCGTCGCCGACTTAGGGATGTTAAATAGCTACGCGGGTCTTACCTTGCCGCTGATCGCGTCGGCCACAGCTACATTTTTATTCCGCCAGTTTTTCCTGACTGTGCCCGACGAACTAATCGAGGCCGCGCGCATCGATGGCGCGGGCCCGATGCGGTTTTTCAAAGATATCTTGTTCCCTTTATCGCGTACTACGATTGCCGCGCTCTTTGTCATCCAGTTCATTTACGGCTGGAACCAGTATTTGTGGCCACTGATAATCACTACGCAGGAAAACATGTATCCGGTCGTTATAGGTATCAAACGCATGATAGCCGGGGGAGACAGCGTCACCCAATGGAATCTGGTTATGGCGACCGCCGTATTGGCGATGGCGCCACCGGCGGCGGTCGTTATCTTTATGCAGAAATGGTTTGTTAAAGGCCTGGTCGATGCCGAAAAATAAATACGCCTCGAACACCCGGGCCACGCCACACTACAGGAATTGATCCGATGGCAACACTCAGTCTTCGCAATGTTACTAAAACGTATCCGGGCAATGTCGCCGTTATTCACGGTATTGATATGGAGGTGGCCAACGGCGAATTCATCGTTATTGTCGGGCCATCGGGCTGCGGCAAATCGACCCTGATGCGCATGGTGGCAGGGCTCGAGGACATCACGGGCGGCGAAATTGCGATCGATGGCAAAGTTGTCAACGAACTAGAACCGGCCGAGCGCGATATTGCGATGGTCTTTCAGAATTACGCGCTCTACCCACACATGTCGGTATTTGAAAATATGGCCTATGGGCTGAAAATACGCAAGATGAGCAAATCGGACATTAAACAGCGTGTCGATCGTGCGGCAGAAATTCTAGAGCTGGCTCATCTGCTCGATCGCCGGCCCCGGCAACTATCGGGCGGCCAGCGGCAACGGGTGGCCATGGGGCGTGCCATTGTGCGCGAACCCAAGGTATTTTTATTCGACGAGCCTTTATCTAACCTGGACGCGAAGCTGCGGGTACAAATGCGGCTGGAAATCCAGAAGCTACACCGCCGGCTTGAGACCACCAGCCTGTATGTCACGCACGATCAGGTAGAGGCCATGACCCTCGCGCAGCGCATGATGGTCATGAACAAAGGCATCCCCGAACAAATCGGCACGCCTATCCAGGTCTTTGAAAAGCCCGCATCGGTTTTTGTCGCCAGCTTTATCGGAGCCCCGCCCATGAATCTGATCCCCGTGCAGATCAATGCCGCGCGCCAGCTTAAAAGCAGCAACGACGTAATACTCGAAATCGATCCGCGCAACGTACCGGCGTCGCTGGCAGGGCGCAATATTATTATGGGTATACGCCCCGAATACATGCGCTTGCACTCCCGAGGCCTGGCTGTGGAGGTCGAGATGGTTGAAATTCTTGGCTCGGAGCAACTCATCCATGGCCGCCTTGGCGATACGCTGATTGTATTGCGTTGCCCGGTCAGTCTTACCGCCGCAAATCCGGTCATGCCAGGCGAAACAGTGCAAATGGGTACAGACGAGGCCCATCCCTTGCATTGGTTCGATGCCGATACAGGGCGACG
>JBDTLC010000105.1:0-1934 GCA_039935015.1 Paralcaligenes sp.
GTATGTGTAAAGGCGTTGCGGCGATCCCAGCCGTGCACCGCGCCACTGGCCAGACTAAGCTCGGGAAACGCGACTACGCGCTTGGGATCGAAGAAGTCCACATGACCGAGGCCGTCACAGGTAGGGCAGGCGCCCACGGGGTTATTAAAGCTGAACAGGCGCGGTTCCAGTTCGGCCAGGCTGTAGTGGCATACCGGGCAGGCGTAGTGGCTTGAGAAGGCGTGTTCGTCGCCCGTATCCATATTCAGGGCGATCACCCGGCCTTCGGCCAGGTTGACCGCCGTTTCAAAACTTTCGGCCAGCCGTTGCTGGCTTTCGGGCCGGATACGCAGACGATCTATGACCACGTCGAAGTCATGCTTTTCGGTTTTTTTCAAGGGCGTAAGCTGATCGATTTCAACCATTTCGCCATTGACCCGCAGTCGGACGAAGCCCTGCGCCTGCAGGCTATTGCATTCGTCTTCGAAGCTGCCTTTGCGCGAACGCGCCAGCGGCGCCAAGATAGCCAGACGCGTGTCGGCCGCCCAGGTCATGACCTTGTCGACCATTTGGCTGACGCTCTGGGCCTGCAGGGGCAGGCCGTGTTCGGGGCAGTAGGGGGTGCCCACCCGTGCGTACAAGAGTCGCAGATAGTCGTGAATTTCGGTAATTGTACCGACCGTTGAGCGTGGGTTGTGCCCAGCCGACTTTTGCTCAATGGCGATGGCGGGCGAGAGGCCTTCGATCAGGTCCACGTCGGGCTTGTCCATCAGTTGCAGAAATTGCCGAGCGTAGGCCGACAGGCTTTCAACGTAGCGTCGCTGGCCTTCGGCGTAAAGTGTGTCGAAGGCTAAAGATGATTTTCCTGAGCCAGATAACCCGGTAACCACTACTAGCTTGTGCCGCGGCAAGTCGACGGAGATGTTTTTCAGGTTGTGCGTACGGGCGCCCCGGATGCGAATCGCGTCCATCTATTTACTTTCAGCTATTTCAAAGGCTAACTTGCTACTATAGCGCGCAGGCCCAATTTTTGCGCTGAGCACATGGCCGTTGTTCTGTTTGACAGTGCGTCAGCGGCTTTTCAGAAAAGAGCATTTCATGACCTACCCTAGCGCCCGCCCCGGCAAGCCTGAACGCGTCGCACTGAAGCTGACGCCGGTCGAGCGTCGCGCCAGTATCATGCTGGCCCTGTTGTTTGCCTGTCGCATGCTGGGCCTTTTTCTGCTGACACCCGTGTTCGCGGTGGCGGCGCAAACCATTCCTGGCGGCAACGACGCGGCCAAGGTAGGGCTGGCGCTGGGCGCGTATGGCCTGACGCAGGCTTTTTTGCAGATTCCGCTGGGCATGGCCTCGGACCGATATGGGCGCCGCCCAGTGATTGTATTTGGTCTGCTGCTGTTTATTGCCGGGGGTGTTATATGCGCGCTGGCAAGCGACATCAACTGGATTATTGCGGGGCGTATTGTTCAGGGCCTGGGTGCTGTGTCGGCCGCCATTACGGCGTGGGTGGCAGATGCCACTCGCCCAGAGGTCCGCACACGCGCGATGGCCATGGTGGGAGGTTCGATCGGGATTTCGTTTGCAGCCTCGCTGGTGCTGTCACCTTTGCTGGTGGGCCAGTTCGGCTTGTCGGGCCTGTTCTGGGCGATTAGCCTGCTGGGTTTTGTGTGTTTGTTGATTGCCAGTTTCGTGGTGCCGGTCGTGCCTTTGGCCAGTTTGCCCATTGTGCTGGCCAGGCCGCGCGATGTGTTGCATCACGCAGACTTGCTGCGTCTGAATTTTGGTGTTTTCTGTCTGCATTTTGTGCTCATGTCGATTTTTATTGTGGCTCCAGGCTTGTTGGGCAAGCTGGGGGGTTACGACTCGGCGCATTTGTGGGAAGTTTATCTACCGGTTATTTTGCTTTCTTTTGTGCTGATGGTGCCGGCGGTGTTCTACGCTGAAACACATCATGC
>JBDTLC010000106.1:0-52988 GCA_039935015.1 Paralcaligenes sp.
GGCAGAGTCCAGAGCGTTTGTTGCAGCCGCCAGGCTCCGGAGGTGAATCCTTTGTCCATCCCCGTGTCAGTCCGGCTCGTGCAACGTTGATGGCGGTAAAACCCTGATCGTGTTTGGCGAAGGCACCTGGATTTGTTCCTCGGCTATCAATTAGCCCAATACCGATCCAAGTCCGAGGCGCTGTGCGATGGGCACGGCTACAACCCCGGCAGTCAGATAAACCAGAGCCAGCAACAATACGTTTGATCCTTCCATGAAGGCCTTTTGTCTTACGACTTGAGGTATTTATTCAGGAAGGCCACCGTACGCGACCAGGCCAGCTTGGCGGCTTTTTCATCGTAGCGCGGCGTGGTGTCGTTGTGAAAGCCATGCTGGACGCCTGCGTATATATATTCCTGATATCGAATGTGGTTCGCTTTGAGCGCCGCTTCGAAAGCAGGCCAACCGGCATTGACGCGCTCGTCCAGACCTGCGTAATGTATAAGTAAGGGTGCTTTGATCCTAGCTGTATCGGCGGCATCGGGCTGGGTGCCGTAGAAAGGAACCGCCGCGACCAACTCCGGCAACCGTACCGCCAGGGTGTTGACGACCCCGCCACCATAGCAAAAACCTACGGCGCCAATTTTGCCTGTGCATTCGGGGCGTGATTTTAAAAACTCTGCGCCGGCGACGAAGTCTTCAATACGTTTTTTAGGATCGAGTTCTGAAAAGAGCTTCACTGCTTTTTCTTCATCGCCCGGGTAACCGCCCAGAGATGTCAGGGCATCGGGGGCAAAGGCAATGAAGCCTTCTAACGCCAGGCGGCGTGCCACGTCTTCAATATACGGATTGAGACCGCGGTTTTCGTGAATGACCAGCACGCCGGGCAGTTTCTTCTCCGCCTTGGCGGGCATGGCCCAATACCCTCGTACAGTGCCAGAGCCATTGGGCGACGGGTAGTTTAAATAGTCGACCTTGATGCGGCCGTCGTGGGGGGCTACCTGCTGGGCCAGGGCGTAGTTGGGTTTGAGACTTTCGAACATGGCGGCGGCCGTGAAACTGCCGACCGCGAATTTGGCGGCACGATCTAAAAAGGCTCGGCGGTCTATCATGCCGTGGACGTACGAATCGAACAGTTTCAGCACTGCTGGTGGAAAATCGCTAGCGTTTTTGCGTTCCATAATGAAAACTCCTAAAACTTGAGACTGGATGGCGCCGCATTGCTTGGCACAACAGGGTAGGAATTAGTAGGGGAGTTTCATGATTGGCTCTCCGAGTCGTTGCACTCGCATGGCGTGTTTGTCGCGTTTGATTCTCGTGACACAATGCGGGTGCGCCGTCGCGCCATGCTAGAACCTGTCCGCGAGGAATGCAAGAGTTCTTGGTGGTGGCTTGCACGTATACATTTAGTTTTTTTGAAAGTACGATGGCAATCGCGGCTTAGGCCGCCTGGCGCCAACTGCCCGCTGACGGCGTAAATTCAGGAGCAAGCACCGAATGAAAGCGGATGTTCTTATTATAGGAGGAGGGCTTATTGGTTCGAGCATAGCACTCTATTTGAGGCGAGACCCGCGTGCAGGCCGAGTGGTGGTGATCGAGCCCGATCCTGCGTATGCTCTGGCTTCCACGCCGAGGGCCTCCGGTGGATTCAGGCGACTTTTTTCAAGCCCCGAGAATATCCGGATGTCTCAGTACAGCATTGATTTTTTCAATGATTTTGAGCGGGAAGTGGAGGTGGATGGTGTGGCGCCCGGGCTTCAGATCAAGCGCCAGGGCTATCTTTTCATTGCCGAGCCCGAATTTCTGCCAGTACTTGAAGAAAATTATCAGACTCAAAGCGCGCTTGGAGTGAATGTTCAGCTGCTGGATGGGGACGCGCTCAAGCGTAAGTTCCCATCCCTAGAAACTAGCGATATTGGCGCGGCGGCTTATTCTCCGGACGATGGTTGGCTCGATCCCAATTCCCTGCTTCAGGGTGTTAGAAAGAAAGCGGCGGCGCTTGGTGCGCAATACGTGCAAGATCGTGTCGTAGGGATATATTCCGGCGCAAACTTAGTTCGTGGGGTTGACCTTGAATCAGGGCGGAGGATCGACGCCGGTGTGGTCGTCAATGCGGCAGGGGCATGGGCTTCGCAAGTGAGCAACATGGCAGGAATGCACCTGCCCGTGTTCCCGATGCGTCGTTTCGACCACTATTTTGAATGTAAGACAGAAGTGGAGCCCTTGCCTTACGTCAAGGACATGGCGCGGCTGGCCATGAGGCCCGAGGGGCGGGGCTTTACTGCGGGTGTACCGAACTTGAACGAGCCACGCGGCTTTAACTTTGATGTTGATCACGGCTATTTTGAAAGTGTGGTGTGGCCGGCGATCGCGCATCGTGTCCCCAGCTTTGAGGCGGTCAAGCTTAAGAGTTCGTGGAGCGGGCTGTACGATCAAAACGCGCTGGACACCAATATGATTCTGGGCCCGTGGGTTAACGGATTGTCCAATTTTTATGTGGCGGCAGGATTCTCTGGGCACGGATTAATGCATGCGCCAGCGGTAGGGCGGGCAATGGCCGAGTTAATTTACGAAGGCCGTTATCAAACGCTGGACTTGTCCGCCATGAGCTATCAGCGTGTCGTTGATCAAGTTGCTTATCCAGAAAGAGGCATTATTTAATAATTAACTATATATATCAATAGTATAGAACGTCATATTAAAGTAAATTATAGAATATATAATCTAAGTTCTACGTAGAACCCCCCCGAAAAGACGGGTCGCGCATGCGCTTTTAAACGCGATTACGGCAGTGTAGATAAGTTTTGGACTTCTATGAACCATACGACTCGGCGCACTTTTTTAAGCAATGTGGCACACTCGGCTGCAGCCTTGACTTCTTTGGCAATTTTGCCGGAATCAATCCGCAAGGCGCTGGCTATCCCCGCCCATTCGGCCAGCGGCACGCTCAAGGATGTTCAGCACATTGTCGTTTTGATGCAGGAAAATCGGTCTTTCGACCATTATCTGGGACATCTTAGCGGAGTCCGGGGTTATAACGATCGTTTTCCCATCCAGCTTGTCGGCAAGCAGGCAGTATGGCTGCAGCCGCGACGCGATGCCTCTCAAGGAACGGTTGCTCCCTTTCATCTGAACACGCAGACGACCAGCAGTCAATGCATCGGCGATCTGGATCACAGCTGGCACAAAACACATGCGGCGTTTAATAATGGCCGCTACGATCGATGGCCACGCTACAAAACCGACATGACCATGGGTTACCACCTACGTCAGGACATTCCGTTTCATTATGCCTTGGCCGACGCCTTCACGGTGTGTGATCAATATTTTTGCTCGTTGCCGGGGCCGACTGATCCCAACCGCATGTTCTTGATGACGGGCACCAACGATCCTTTGGGCAAGGGTGGGGGCCCCGTGATTGATAACGGGGACCTGGTTGACCGTTCAGACTTGCCTGCCTTTACGTGGACGACGTATCCGGAGCGTCTGGAGAAGTCGGGCGTATCTTGGCAGATATATCAAGAAGGCACCAACTCTAGTGATAGCTATGAAGGTAACTTTGGTCTGAACGTCCTGGCCAATTTTCAGAATTTTGTAGAAGCTGCCGAAGGATCGGCTTTGTATCGTCGAGCCATGACGGCCCGGCCTCTCGCCCAACTGGCCCGAGACGTGAAAAGCAATGCGCTGCCGCAAGTCTCGTGGTTGTTGCCGCCTGCGGCGTTTTCCGAGCATCCGAAGTGGACGCCGGCCTATGGCGCCAACTATATTGCGCGCGTTCTAGACGCGCTGACAGCTAATCCCGAGGTCTGGAGCAAGACGGTTTTGTTCTTGGTCTACGATGAAAACGACGGTTTTTTCGATCATATCGTGCCCCCGCAACCTCCAGGCGATCTCAGCTTGGGCAAAAGCACGGTCGCGGTAGCCGATGAGTTGCACACGGTCGTCAACCCTACTCATAGACCGGCCTATCGCGCCGATAATCTGCCTTATGGTCTGGGTCCGCGCGTACCTATGGTCGTGATTTCCCCTTGGTCCAAGGGCGGTTTTGTTTGCTCTCAGGTATTTGACCACACCTCGGTCATACGTTTCATCGAGCGGCGTTTCGGTGTACACGAACCCAATATCAGTGCCTGGCGTCGCGCGATATGCGGTGATTTGACGGCGGCGTTAGATTTTTCCAGACATCTCGTCGATCTGCCTCACTTGCCCGACACAAGAGGCTATCGGGCCATGGCCGATGAGCAATGCCGCAACCTGGCCAAACCGCAAGTACCCGCGGACAATGCCGTCGATTTTCATGCCCAGGAACCAGGTACACGGCCTGCTCGACCCATACCTTACGATCTTCGGGTAGCAGACACAGTCCATAGCAAGGAGAAGCGCTTGAACCTCGAATTTGACAATCGAGGTGGGCAGGGCGTTCATTTCTGGGTATATTCCGATGATCCCACGCAAGTACCTCGTCGTTACACGGTCGAGGCGGGCAAATCGTTAACCGATGAATTTCCCGCTGATGTGCGATCGGGGAAGTATGCCTGGACGGTGTATGGACCTAACGGCTTTGTTCGCATTTTCAGGGGAGAGATCGCGGTAGACGCCGCGGAATCAGGCGCGGCCGGGGCGGCAGAAATGGGCGGGGCTAAGCCTGACATGCTGACGGTTCGAGATGAACCCATAAATCGGGCCACTGTCTTTTCCCTGGAGTTGAATAATCACGCAGCCGAACCCATATTCATTGTGTTGACCGACAAAGCGTATGGCGCGCCTCCTCGAGAATTGACCTTATTGCCGGGGGCTCGATTCGTGTCCGAATGGAATATTGTGGCCAGCCATCATTGGTACGATATTTCAGTAACCTTGGTCGGCCAGGCACATTATGAACGTCGCTATTCGGGCCACGTGGAAACAGGCAATGACAGCCGTACCGATCCTGCGGCAAACAAGCCGGTTATGCTTGCCGTTTAGGTGGGTGGGGTGGCAGACACAAAAACCCTGGCTGTTATCGAGTGGGCCTTCTGGTCGTCGACCAGTCGGACGTTTTCGCTTTCCAGCTCAACGCCATCGACGATGAAACGGGATTGATGGGTAAAATGAACCATCGTATCAGTCACGACTTCCGTTTCGACATCTGCTCTGACATCCTCCGACATACCTCGTGCAATATCTTCGGACGCAGCGGCGGCATCTGCCTCGATAACCGGTTTGCCATTCTCGCCATCTTCTTGCACGACTGTGATGTGATACATCGTGCTGCGATAGCGATAGTTCAGTGTAAACGTGTCCCAGTCTGGCGGCAGGCAAGGTGCAAAACTTAGTAGATTCGCCTCAATTCGAAGACCGAGCAGTGACTCCAGGATAAGCCTGTACAGCCATCCCGCCGACCCTGTGTACCACGTCCACCCACCACGTCCAACGTGAGGCGCTACGGCGTATACATCGGCCGCAACCACGTAGGGCTCAACCTTGTAGACAGCGATGTCCTTGGCTGAGCATCCGTGATTCATGGGGTTGATCATCTGCAACAGGTCCCAGGTGCGTTGCCTGTCGCCCAGTTTGGCGAACGCCATAGTGGCCCAAATAGCGGCATGGGTATATTGGCCACCATTTTCTCTCACTCCTGACGGGTAGCCGCGGATATATCCCGGATTCAGGTCCGAATGTTCGAAAGGTGGATCCAGCAGTTGAATCAACCGGTCGTCGCGCCGAACCAGGTATTTATCGACCGCGTTCATGGCCGCGTGGGAGCGAGTGGGGTTTGCCGCGCCCGACAGTACCGACCAGCTTTGTGAGATGGAATCGATCCGGCATTCAGGATTGGTCGACGAGCCTAGTGGTGTGCCATCATCAAAATACGCACGCCGATACCACGCGCCGTCCCATCCGTTGGCCTCCAGATTCTGCTGTAATTGTCCGGCCTGGACTTCGCAGTTTTGGGCAAATGACAAATCGCCGTAAACACGCGCGAGATCAGCGAACTGTTTGAGCACATCGAACAGGAAGAACGCCAGCCAGACGCTTTCTCCCTGACCTTTTTCACCCACTTTGTCCATGCCGTCATTCCAGTCGCAGGAGCCGATCAGCGGCAAGCCATGTTGCCCGCGCTGGACGCTTCGTTCGATGGCGCGTACGCAATGTTGATAAAGATTGGCCGACTCTCGCGACCGAATGGGCAGGTCGTAGTAAGAATCTTCGTCTGGATTGACCGCGCGCCCTTCTAGAAAATATGCTGGCTCGTCCAAGACGGAAAGATCGCCTGTACTGGTCACGTAGCGGCAGACTGCGAGCGGCAACCACAGGTAGTCATCGGAGCATTTGGTACGTACGCCTCTGTCGCTGGGGGGATGCCACCAATGTTGCACATCGCCTTCAACGAACTGATGGGCGGCACAGCGCAGTAGATGGTCGCGCACCAGTTGCGGCTTTGTGTAGACCAGCGCCATAACATCCTGCAACTGGTCGCGAAAGCCGAATGCGCCTCCTGATTGATAGTGACCGCTGCGAGCCCAAAGGCGACAGGCGAGGGTTTGGTACACGAGCCAGCCGTTGACCAAAATATCCAAAGATCTATCTGGCGTTTTAATTTGTACTGCGCCAAGCGCATCCAGCCAGTATGTGCGTACTGCATCAAGTTCATTACGGGCGGCAACGGAACCGCGCAGGCGCCGAATCAAATCACCCGCTGCGGCGCTGCTGTCCGCTACACCCAGCCTGAAAATGAACTGGCGCTCTTGGCCATCTTTTAATTCAAATGAGGTCTGAAGGGCGGCGCAGGGGTCGAGGCCCGCGCCTACCTTGCCCGACAGCCGCAGTCGTTTGAGCGCAGCAGGACTTTGAAGGCTTCCATTGCGGCCAAGAAACTCTTTGCGGTCGCCGCTGACCGTGCGCGGTGAATTACCGGCGTCGAGGTCAAAAAAAGCGGTGCGGTCGGGAAATTCGGTGTTGTATGAATTACGTGCCAGCAGCGCACCGGTGTCGGGGTCGGTTTCGGAAACTATGTGCATGGCCGATTTTTCGGGAAGGTCGCCCAGGACCCACTGCACATAGCCAGTGGCCGAAAGCTCGCGCGATCGGCCTGACTCGTTGCGTATCTTCCACACAAAAAACTTAAGCGGAGCGTCAAGCGCCACGTAGACCCATAGCTCGGAATTTATGCCATTTTCTGAGTGTTCGAAAACACTGTAGCCAAAACCGTGGCGCGCCACATAAGGCGATCGACCCCCGCACGGGTGCGCCGTTGGCGACCAGAATTGACCGCTGCTTTCATCACGTAAATAAAAGGCTTCACCGCTTGAATCGCCGACTGCGTCATTGCCCCATGGCGTCAAGCGAAATTCATGAGCGTTCTCGCCCCAGGTATAGGCCTGGCCACTTTCTGAAATGATGCTGCCGAATTCCGGATTGGCCAGTACATTGACCCAAGGGGCAGGCGTACTATCGTTCGCTGTAAGAGTGATGACATATTCGCGACCATCGGGCGTGAATCCTCCCAGGCCGTTGTTCAGAATCAGATCTCGGCGCGGTAGCCTGGGGATGTCGGGCGTGGTATCACGCAAGTTTTTGGCCGGCACAAGTTTCGGAATACGCGTCTCGGCGATGCCAAGCCGGTTGATTTGTTCGGATAGGGTTCCCGCGCCATCGGTAATAATTACGCGAGCCACTGACTGCAGCAGGATTCGGTCTTCATTGGGGATCTGATCGCCTGGGCGTACAAAAATTCCACCCGGCCTGTCGATAACATGTGCTTCGACCGCGGCCGCAATCAGCCCCAAGATTTGATCTTGTAATAATTGACGGTAGCCCGCATGGTCTTCGTTCCATATTACTAAATCGACCGCCAGGCCTTTTTGACGCCAGTAGGTGTGCGCCCGCACCATCTGGCGCACTAAATCGATATTGGCCGGATCTTTGATCTGCAGCAGCACAATCGGAAAGTCGCCCGAAACGGAATATCCCCACAGACCGGATTGCCCGCGACGATTCTGGATCAGAACGCTTGCTTCAGCACGAAATAATGAATTTTGATAAATGATGGAGCCCGCCAGTCTGCTGAACAAATTGGCATCAGTCTCTGTGACATTAAGTTGGCGCAGTACCACTTGGCTGTGGGTCCAGCTTAATTCGAAAACGCGGTCTGCCAAATGGCGATCGTGATACTTGTCGATCAGAGCCAGGCTGGTGTCGCGGCAATCTGCAACCCCCGTAACCATGTCAATAACAGCCGATTGGTGAGGCCCTAATGTGATTCGCAAGCGGATGGCTGCGATCGGATCGAGCACCGAGCCTTGGCTTCCCGATAAAGGGGCCGCCACCAGCATGGCTTGTGGCGACTGCGGCGTATGGCCGCGCCCCAAAAATTTTGACCGATCGGTTTCGTATGAAATATGTTCGACCTCAACGCCGTGAACATTCATCAGATGAAACATCCAGGGTGGGTGTTCGCCGGGTGAGCGGGCGCGGCGAGTGGCCACAATGGCGTTTTCCGATTGCATGATTTCAGTCTGGACAAACAAATTGCTGAATGCCGGATGCGCCGCATCGGCCGCGGCGGGCGCCAGTACGATTTCGGTATAGCTGGTGATCTCGATCGTTCTTGTCGTGTGGGATCGGTTGACAATGCGGCAACGGCGCAACTCAATGTCGTCTTCGGGTGAAACGACGATCTCGGTGTGGGTGTTGAAGTCGGCATCGTCGCGGCTGAACTCGGCTCTTCCTTCCGAAAAAATCACTTCATAATTTCGCGGTGGCTTCAGGGTCGGTTGGTAGGTCGTAGACCAGAACGCCGTACTGGTGATATCGCGTAAATAGCAAAACGTACCCCAATGATCGCGTGTAGTGTCTTCGCGCCAGCGCGTAATGGCCAAATCCTTCCAAAGGCTGTAGCCGCTGCCGGCGGCGCTGACCATGACGTGATAGCGGCCGTTTGACAACAGCTGCACTTCGGGAACCGGCGTGTTGGGGTTACTGAAAGTACGCACCGATGTTTCCATCCCTGATGAGGCGGTGCTGCGTATGACGGTCAGTTCGGTGTGTTCTGCGTACGATGCGGCGGCTCTGGGTATCTTCTCGTGCAACAAGAGCAAGGTCGCCTGAAATGACAAGTCAGCTTCAAAACGCTTTTGCATGGGCCTGTCGAGCAATACATACGCGAGTGACAGAAAACCCATCCCTTGATGGTGAGCCATGAACGAACGGATGACGGCATAGGTTTTTCCGCGAGGCAGACGCGATGGCGTAAAGTCTATGGCTTCATAAAAACCAAACCGGCCTTCAAACCCTTCATCTGACAAACGTCGCAAATTACGGCAAGCTTGCGCAGGTGCAACCATCAGGGCCAGCATCGAAGCATAGGGGGCCACGACCAAATCATCGGCAAGCCCGCGCTTAAGACCCAGGCCAGGCACGCCAAAGGCACGATATTGGTAGTTTAGATTGGCATCCAGAGTATTGAAGCCGCTTTCCGAAACCCCCCAGGGTACGCCGCGATGCATGCCATACTCTATTTGCCGGTTCACCATCGACTTGTAGGTTTGATCGAGCAAGGTTTTGTCGAACGTCGGCATGATCAGGAGCGGCATGAGGTATTCGAACATCGATCCGCTCCACGACAAGAGTGTGGGCTCGCCACCTACAGCAGTCAATTGTCGGCCCAGCGAAAACCAGTTTTCCTGAGGCAATTGATCTTGTGCGATCCCGACAAACGTGCATAGTCTGGCTTCTGACGCCAGCAAATCGTAGAAACTGTCGTCGCTGCATCGCTCGTCCACGTTATAGCCGATCGTCAAGAGATGATTGCTTTTGTTGTATAGAAACTCGTAGTCCATTTGCGCAAGTTCGCGGGCCTGAAGGCCAAGCTGCGTCAATGTATCGATACGTTCCTGGGCCCTCTGGGCAGACTGTGGCAACCATGCCGTGACCTTGTCCAGCCAGATTTTATGTTCGGTCGCGCTGCATGATTCCTGTTGCCGTTCTAACTCTGGCCATAGCACTGTTTCGTATTGGCTAAGCTCGTACAGTGTGGGAATCAGGTTCAATTCTGGAAAACTCGTCAGCCATTGGGCAGGTGCTTCCAGTTCGGCCCAGGGCGCCAGATACTCCAATTCATTGGATGCCTCTTGGCATTGCCTATTCAGGGCTTGACTCCAGCGGCTGACTTCCGGATCCGGATCCGAATCCAGGCTTGTGCAATAAAGAGTAGTGGCCAGTGCCATGTGGTCGAGCGTATTTCGAAGCGCCCACAGTGTCGCCGGGCGGCTCTTGCAAGCCAATTCGAGATCTCTTTCGAAGGTCGCCAGCTGAGTGGGCAACTTGTTATCCAGCACGCTCAGCAGCACGTTAAAAGTGTCGCGTAAGCCTTCGAAGAAATGCTCTGCGAAAATAGCTTGATGAACGGTGCCGAGCAGGCCCGAGTGCAAGGTTAACAGGTGCCCGGCCAGGTTGCCGCTATCGACCGTCGAAATATAATAGGGGTGCAAAGGTTGGAGGCTTTGTGTATCGTACCAATTATAAAAATGGCCCCTATACCGCTCCATCACAGCCATCGTACGCAAAGAGTTTTCGGTGCGTACCATCATCGGGCCAATGGGTATGTAGCCAAAATCACAAGCGGCCAGATTGGCTAGCAAAGCTAACCCGATATTGGTGGGTGAAGTGCGATGTGCAATGCGCTCGACCGGATGCTCTTGGATATTATCTGGAGGCAGCCAATTATCGTCAGGTCCCACCCACGTTTCAAAGAAGGCCCATATTTTGCGGGCCTGTTTGCCCAGAAAGAGGGTTTGTTTAGGCGTCAATTCAATCTTGCCGCTGGCAATGGGTCGGCTCAGCCACCAGGTTAGCGCTGGAGACAGCAGCCATAGCAGTAAAACAGGAGCAGCGATGTCCAGCGCGAATGGCTGCCATTTTGCCAAATAGAAAGCGGTACCCACTGCCAGAACAGGCCCGATCCACATCGTCGCATAAGCGCTACCCAGGCTGGGGGCGGCACTGTGGTTGGCCTGGCTCGATGGATTCCATTGGAGCAATCGCTTATGGCTGATCCGAACCCGCCAGAGCGTGCGTAGAACAGCATCCAGGCTGTAGTACGCTTCGTAGGGCAGGCAAACCAGCGTAAGTCCTGATTGTGCAAAACGGCGTCCTGCCGATTGCACTGACGCGGCAAGATGCTGCCTAATCAGAACATCGTCGGGCATGCGGAGCAGATCAAGCAAGGAGGCAAGGATGGGTGGTATGAACAGAATACCCAGTACCGCTCCCGTCCAGAACCACGGGCCTGGCATTATCGTCCAGGCCAGCATTAGCAGTAGCGTCAGCACCGCAGGTACGGCGCTGCGCCGCAGATTGTCTAATATTTTCCAGCGCGACAAGGCTGATAGCGGGTTCTTTGGACGTTCGCCGTCGATACACGGGCTGCGTGGAAGAAGCCATCCTGTCAGTTGCCAGTCGCCGCGAATCCAGCGATGCCGCCGGCTAACGTCCGCGCTATACCGGGAGGGTTCTTCCTCATACAACTGGACGTCGCTAAGTAGTCCACAGCGAGCGTAGCCGCCTTCGAGCAAATCGTGGCTAAGAACCGTATTGTCAGGTATGCAACGGGCAAGCACTTGATTGAAAGCATCGACGTCGTAGATCCCCTTGCCTATGAACGAACCTTCGTGGAATATATCCTGATACACGTCCGACACGGTGCGGGTGTAAGGGTCAATACCGGGCTCTCCGCTAGAGAGTTGAGCGTAGAGGGATGCGCCCGATGCGGGCAAGCTGGCGGCCACGCGCGGCTGCAAAATACCGTAGCCTTCGGTGATGCGGTTTCTTTTACTGTCGTAACGAGCCTGGTTCAGCGGATGTGCCATCGCGCCCGCCAGCCGCCATGCCGCATCCCGCGGCAATTGTGTGTCGGTGTCGAGCGTAATCACATATTTGACGTCAGCGAGAACTTCAATATTGCCCACGACGCACGAGAAGGCTTCGTTTGAGTTGCCGCGCAACAGTCCGTTCAAGTCAGATAACTTACCACGTTTGCGCTCGTACCCCATCCAGATTTCGTCTTGTGCGTTCCAGAGACGTGGACGATGAAACAGGAAAAATATGTCACCTTCGTCCTTACGGTATTTTTGATTCAGCTCTTCTATATTGCTCTTGGCGCGCTCAAGTAGTGGATCGTCCTGCGGCTGAGTTTGGGTTTGTGCGTCGGCAAAATCGGTTAGCAGGCCAAAATGCAGGCGCTTGTCCTGATTGGCGAGGAATCGGACCTCAAGCATGCTGCTTAAGTCGTCAATTCCGTCGAGGTCTGTTAGCAGCGTGGGGACAACCACCAAAGTGCGCGATTCGGGCGGTATGCCTTTGGAAAAGTCCATGCGTGGCAAGGGCTTCGGCTGCACCAGGACGGTGAACAGCCAGTTGAATAAGGCAATGCCCAGATGGCTGGCGCCAATCAGCGACAAGGCAGCCATCAGCACCAACGCCCAGCCGCTTATCCCTTCCGAATAGGCTTTTGCAATCAGGCCGCAGGTAAGCAGAATGGTCAACGGCGCTATCCCGCCAAGATAGCAAAATAGTGGCGATCTGCTGGCTCTTCTGTGCACGCGCTCCATGAATCTAAGTTTTGCAAAGGTATTGCGTTCGAGCGTAGCCAGCCCCTTGTCGACCAGATAAAACCCGACGTGTCCCGCGCGCGCATTATCGCCGTGCCGAGCTAAACTGTCGGCGGCCAATGCGATGGCTTGTTTGGCGACATCTTCCTCCGAATGTTGGGAGTATTTAGCAATTCTCTCAACGCAATGGCGATATCTGTCGCGTGTGCCGAAATCCATTTGGCTATAAGCGCCGACGGGGTCCTTGTGCAGAATTTTTTCAACGATACTCATCGTTTCTACAAACTCGCGCCAGTTCATCGTTGCTAAAAACCGAAGGCTGACGATACTATTGCTGACGGACACCTGATCGGCCGCCTGTTGCCGCACTTCGGCCGAAATCAATTGTTCGATGCCGGTACCCGACTGCTCAAGACGCTGTTCGATCCATGTCAACGGTAAGGCGAGTGCCGGGCCTTGGCCTTGCAGGCGTCGTGCCAGTTCTGCCACAAAAGAACCCGCCATGGCGGGGTCGGAACGCGCCATATCCGCAATGACAAGAATCAACTTGGTTGGATCGCTCTCGGCCGTCTGTCTCATGCGGTCGGCCCAGATGCCGGCCAGATTTCGACTGTTTCGATTGTCCACCAGACAAACAGCTACTCGCCGCAGATTTTCGATTAACGCCAGACGCAGCATAATGGGTATTGCCCACAGTTCGCCCAGTTTGAGGGGGGTAACGTTTTGGTAAGCCATCACGAATCGGCTTAGGCTTTCAGGATCGAGGCGGGCGTCGCTGTGCGAGGTGATTTCCAGGGCAATGTCGTACACCCTGGGTAGGCCGGCCGATATGCCCTTCGATAATCGCGGCAAGCCACGGCTATAGCCTTTGGGCAGATGCCGTTTAGCAGTTCGGATTTGTTCTTCAATAAAGTAGAAATTATCCAGGAGCCATTCCGAGGCCGGCTCGATTTGCCGGTTCGCCTCGACAGCCGTCAGCAGGAGCGCACAGGCTTCACCCAGCATGCGCTCATTGTCTGACAGGCGCACGAGTAGTTGATCTTGTGCAGAGGCAATGCTTAGTATGTGCGAACTGGCGAGTCTCTCGCCGTGCTGCTCCATCTGGTGTGCGCTAAACAGCTCTGAACGCAATGGAGGTTCTTGTCGTGGCGCACGCTGTGGACGTCTTGGTTTGATTGCCGAATTTATCCAGCCGAATAAATTTTTGACGGTAATCTGGATATTTAATTTCAACTCGGCTACCTCCTTGTACAAGTCTCCATATTGATACTGAACGTGCGAACAGCTGGTCGTCAGCTCGTCATTGGCATTAGATTAGGTTTTCCATGATGATACGCTACGCATATGGAAGATATTTGCGTCTGAATGTTACGCTTGGACGAATCCGGGGTTAAGCCGCGCGGCTGGTGCTTATAAGAGCGCTAGCGTACAGAGGAATGCGTCTTTGGGTGTATCCTGTAGAGGCCGTACGCCGCCCATTGCCCGTGTGCCAAGGGAACTGGATTCGCCTCGGCCTGACTAACAATAAAGGGAACATCGACGATGTTCATACCGACAAAAATATTCAGCCAACGCGAGGCTTACCTATGACTGTTCACCAGCCAACTTCACCATATACTCACTTGCTCTCAAATGGCCGGTATCACGTCATGGTGACAAGTGGAGGCGGGGGCTACAGTCTTTGGAACGATCTTGCCGTGAGCCGCTGGCGCGAGGACAAGACCTGCGACCAATGGGGTACGTTTTTCTACTTGCGCGACACAGAAAGCAATTACGTCTGGTCAGCGTGTCACCAACCGACACGACAGTCGGCGGATCGTTACACGGTCGATTTCTTGGCAGGACGTGCCATATTTTGCCGTACCGATGGCGACATCGAAACGCACTGCGATATAACCGTTACACGAGATGACGACGTCGAATTGCGACGCCTTTCCATTACGAACCATTCTGCGCAGGAAAAGACGCTGGAACTGACCAGCTATCTAGAGGTGGTACTCAGCCAGCCTGCGACTGATTCTGCTCATCAGGCATTCAACAAACTTTTTGTTGAAACCGAAATTGTCGCTGGCGATCAGACTATTCTTGGACGCCGGCGGCCTCGTGCGGTAGGCGAATCTGCGTCGCTGATGTTTCATACCGTGAAGCCGCACACGCCCATTAAAGGTCGGGTATCTTTTGAAACGGACCGCTCGCGCTTTATTGGTCGCGGCCGCTCCACCACTTGTCCGCAGGCGTTGGATGCAGGTCAGAGCTTGTCCGGCAGTGCCGGCCCGGTGCTTGATCCCGTGGCGGCAATTCGCTGTTGTATTGCTATTGGCCCAGGCAAAACTGCAGTCCTGGATTTTATGACGGGGGTAGCGCAAACACGTGAGACCTGTTTGCAATTGGCCAAGAAGTACCGAGACAGGCCCTGCGCCGATCACGTTTTGGCCCAAGCGTCCAACTATGAGGTCAGTATCCAGAGCGCGCTTCGTGCGACGCCTGAGCAAGCACAATCCTATCAACATCTGGCTAGTTTCATTATCTATCCCAGCGCGTCGTGGCGCGCCCACGCCACTACGCTTGAGAAGAATCAGCTAGGGCAAGCTGGCCTGTGGCCTTTTGCGATCTCGGGCGATTTACCCATCGCGTTTTTGCATTTGATCAGTGCTGCCGGTCTGGATCTGGCGCGCCAGCTAGTGCAAGCCCACGCCTACTGGCGCTCGTTCGGATTGGCTGTCGATTTGGTGGTTGTGGCCGACGACGTCGACAAACAAACGCATCCTTTCAAAGATCAGATCACACAAATCATCGACGCGGCTGGTCAAACCTCTCAGCTTGACCAGCGTGGAGGCATCTTTGTGCGGGGGTCCAGTCAAATCGATGAGAAAGGTTTGACCCTTCTGCAATCGGTTGCTCGTGTTGTGATCAACGACAGTGAGGGCACACTCGAACAACAGTTGGTAAGCCACGCAGAGACGGTTCCAGACTATTGCAAACCGCCTAAGCGCCTTTCGACACCCAAGTCATCGCCAGTGGTGGCTTTGCCAGAACGTGAATTGGCCTTTGCCAACGGGCTAGGAGGGTTCTCTGCCGACGGGTGCGAATACGTCATTACCACCACCCACGACGCAATGACACCGGCTCCCTGGGTCAATGTTCTGGCCAACCCGTTCTTCGGCAGCCTCATTACGGAAAGCGGAAGCGCTCACACCTGGAGCGAGAACTCGCACGAATTCCGCCTCACGCCCTGGTCCAACGATCCGGTAGGCGACCCTAATACGGAAGCCTATTACGTGCGTGATGAAGAAAGTGGTCATTTTTGGTCGCCTACGCCACTGCCTGCGGGTGGAATTACACCTTATATATGCCGACATGGCCGAGGCTATAGCGTTTTTGAACATGCTGAAGATGGGATAGCGTCTGAGCTCTGTGTGTATGTGGCGATCGACGCACCCGTCAAATTTGCGCGCTTGCGTCTTTGCAATGTGTCGGACCGAGCTCGTCGCCTCTCGGTGACAGGCTATGTCGAATGGCTGCTTGGCGATGAAATCGCGAAAACGCGTATGCACGTCATTACCGACACCGACGCGGACACTGGCGCCGTACTGGCGCGCAATGCCTATAACACCGAATTTCCGGGGCGTACAGCGTTTTTCGACGCCGACGGTGCCCAACAGGGAAGCGTCACGGGCGATCGCGGCGCCTTTTTAGGCTCTGACGGCGATTTACGCTGTCCAGCCGCTATGCGCCAGCCCTCTCTAGATGGAAGGGTAGGCGCCGCGCTTGACCCTTGTGCCGCTATTCGCGTGCAAATTGAAATGGCTCCAGGTGAACAGCGTGAAGTTATTTTCCGTTTGGGAGCCGAAAAGACCATTGAAGCGACGCTTGATCTCGTCCGGAATTCACGCGGCGCAACCGCTGCGCGCAAGGCACTGACGGCGGTCGAGCAATACTGGTTAGACACGTTGGGAGTTGTGCAGGTAGACACGCCCGACCCGTCGCTAAATGTGCTTGCCAACGGTTGGCTGGTCTATCAGATTCTGGCCTGTCGTTTGTGGGGCCGCACGGCATTTTATCAGGCCAGTGGCGCGTTTGGTTTTCGCGATCAGTTGCAAGATGTGATGGCGCTGGTTCATGCGGTGCCTGGGCAGGTACGCGAGCATTTGTTGCGCAGCGCTTCGCGCCAGTTTCCCGAAGGTGACGTGCAGCATTGGTGGCATCCGCCTGCAGGGCAAGGGATACGTACCCACTGTTCTGACGACTACCTCTGGCTGCCTCTGGTTACCTGTCGCTATGTACAGGTCACCGGCGACATCAAGGTACTGGACGAGTCTGTTTATTTTCTCGATGGCAGTCCGCTGAAAGCTGATCAGGAATCTTCTTACGAACTTCCCAAACAGTCGGATCAACAAGGTAGCCTATACGAACATTGTGTGCGTGCCATCAAACATGGCTTGCGTTTTGGAAGCCATGGCTTGCCTTTGATGGGCGCGGGCGACTGGAATGACGGCATGAACCTGGTGGGGGCCAAGGGTAAAGGCGAGAGCGTATGGTTAGGCTTTTTCCTATGCTCTGTATTGACCAAATTCAGTGCGCTGGCCCAAGGCCATAATGACTCTGAATTCGCTCTGCAGTGCCGTGCCGAGGCAGCGCGATTACGCACGGCGATTGAGGCCTGTAGTTGGGATGGCCAGTGGTATCGCCGTGCCTGGTTTGACGATGGATCGGTGCTGGGTTCCCGAGAAAATTCCGAATGCCGTATCGATTCGATCGCGCAAAGCTGGTCGGTGCTGTCTGAAGTCGCTGATCCGGCGCGTGCGCGCCAGGCCATGGATGCCGTGGACCATCAGTTGGTACACCGTGACGCGGCGTTAATTCAGCTTCTCGATCCGCCGTTCGATCAATTTGAACCTAATCCGGGCTATATCAAAGGGTATCTGCGCGGGGTACGCGAAAATGGCGGTCAATACACGCATGCTGCTGTTTGGGCGGCTATGGCATTTGCGGCGCTGGGCGACACAGACAGGGCTTGGCAGCTGTTTACCATGATCAATCCGATCGGTCACGGGGCATCGGCCGCGGCCATTGCAACCTACAAAACTGAGCCCTATGTGCTGGCTTCCGATGTGTATTCACTGCCGCCTCATGTGGGGCGCGGCGGTTGGACCTGGTACACAGGGTCGGCCGGCTGGATGTATCAATTCATCACGGAGTCGCTTCTGGGCCTGAAGGTAGAGGCGGATCAATTGCATTTTGCGCCCTGCGTGCCCGAGGACTGGGATTCATTCAAAGTGGTTTATCACTACCGTCAAACGACTTATCGCATCACCGTGCGAATGCCTTCGAAGGCAGGTAAGGCACGGGTGACCGTGGACGGTATTGCGCAGCCGGGTTCTGTTGTCAGTTTGATCAACGATATGCGAACGCATCGCGTAGAGGTTGTGATTTAGGCAGAGCCTGCGTTGTGCATTTCAATACACAAGGAGCTTCAGTATGCAGATCGGTATGATTGGAATGGGGCGGATGGGTGCCAATATGGTGCAACGCCTGACAAAGAGTGGTCATGAATGTGTGGTGTACGACCTGAAGGCCGATGCCGTAAAGGCGGCATTGCACGCAGGTGTGACCGGAGCCTCGTCTCTTAAAGACCTGGTGTCCAAGTTAAACAAGCCGCGCGCGGTGTGGCTAATGGTGCCGGCAGCAGTTGTGGATGTTGATCTGGCCAAGCTGGCTGCCTTGCTCGACCCAGGCGACATCATCATTGACGGCGGAAATTCGTATTACCGTGACGATATTCGTCGAGGCGCCGAGCTGGCCAAGCAAAAAATCCATTATCTGGACGTCGGCACAAGCGGCGGCGTCGCCGGCCTTGAACGTGGCTATTGCCTGATGATTGGAGGCGAAAAAGACATTGTTGCCCGTCTTTCGCCGATCTTTGCGGCGCTTGCTCCGGGCATTGACGCAGCGCCTCGGATGATCGGGCGAAAACCAGGCAGTACCGCTGAACAGGGCTATTTGCATTGCGGCCCTCAAGGTGCCGGGCATTTTGTCAAGATGGTACACAACGGCATCGAATACGGTCTGATGGCTGCTTATGCTGAAGGCTTGAATGTGCTTCGAAATGCCAACATCGGGAAGCATAAACAGGATACCGATGCGGAAACGACGCCTTTGCGCGACCCGCAATGCTATCAATATGACCTTGATCTGGCCGAAATCACCGAGGTCTGGCGCCGAGGTAGCGTTATTACCTCGTGGCTGCTCGACCTGACGGCAAGAGAATTTCTGACAGACCCGCAGCTGGAGAATTTCGAAGGCCGCGTATCCGATTCGGGAGAAGGCCGCTGGACGATCAAGGCGGCCATCGACGAAGCCGTGCCTGTGCCAGTCTTAAGCGCAGCACTCTATCAGCGCTTCAGCTCTCGCGGCAATGCCGATTTTGGCGATAAGGTATTGTCGGCCATGCGGCACGGGTTTGGCGGTCACGTAGAAAAGGCGGCGTCTTCTAAAAAGGATAAGTAATGACAACAAGCTCTCGTTCCGACGCCTTCGTTTTTTTTGGCGCCACCGGAGATCTCGCCTACAAGCAGGTGTTTCCGGCATTGCAGGCCATGATCAAGCGGGATCATTTCGATATGCCCATTATTGGCGTGGCTCGTTCGAAATGGACAGACGATCAACTTAGAGATCGTGCACGAGACAGCCTTGAGAAGCATGGCGGCGTGGATGCGGATGCGTTCAAGAAAATGTCGGCACGGCTGCAGTACATCAGCGGCGATTATCATGACGACGCGACGTACCAGCATCTGCGTAGCGCGCTGGGCCAAGCGCAAAGGCCTCTGCACTATCTAGCTATTCCGCCCAGCATGTTCAAGGCCGTCACAAAGGGATTGACCAAATCGGGCTGCGCCAAGGATGCCCGTGTGGTGGTAGAGAAACCTTTCGGGCGCGACCTGGCATCGGCGCAATCACTTAATAAAACCCTGTACGAATCGTTTTCTGAAGAGGCGATTTTTCGCATCGATCATTACCTGGGCAAAGAAGCAGTCGAAAACCTGTTGTATTTCCGCTTCGCCAATACATTTTTAGAGCCCGTTTGGTGCCAGCAGCATGTAGCCAGCGTGCAGATAACTATGGCCGAGCAATTCGGCGTACAAGGGCGGGGCGCGTTTTACGAAGAAGTGGGCGCCATACGTGACGTCGTGCAAAATCATATGCTGCAGGTGATGGCGCTGCTGACCATGGAAGCCCCGAAGAACAACAAATCCGGTTCCGTACCCGATGCCAAGTTGCAGGTCTTAAGCGAGATGCGCCCGCTTGTCCCCACGGAGGTCGTGCGCGGCCAGTTTCATGGATACCGCGACGAAGACGGCGTAGCGCATGACTCCCAGGTTGAAACCTTTGCCGCGTTGCGGCTGCATATCGATAACGCGCGTTGGAAGGGAGTCCCCATCTACATTCGCGCCGGAAAAAAGCTGCCAGCCACTTGCACTGAAGTATTTGTTGAATTGAAACCCCCGACGCCCGTGGTCTTCGATACCGACGACGGCACGCCGTCTAACTACTTTCGATTCCGGCTCAGTCCCGATGTATTGATTACCGTAGGTGCTCGCGTCAAAACGCCTGGAAAAACCATGTCCGGCAAAGACATCGAGCTTATCGCGCATCATCATAACGACGATGAGATGACCCCTTACGAGCGGTTGCTGGGTGATGCGCTCGTCGGCAACGCCTCGTTGTTTACGCGTGGAGACACGGTCGAGGCTGCCTGGCGGGTGGTGGACCCGATACTGGACAATGTCGTGCCTGTCATTGAATACTCGCCTGGGGCCTGGGGCCCGGCCGAAGCCGCGCAGATCGTGGTGGGCACCGATCACTGGCATGATCCTTCGCCAGAGGCTGTGTCGTCATGAAGTCTGCCGACGATATCGTTTTCTTGTTCGACTGCGATAATACCTTGCTGGACAACGACCACGTCCACAATGACCTTCAATTGCATCTTGAACGCGAATTTGGTGCCGCAAGCAGCAGTCGTTACTGGGAATTTTTTGAACAGCTGCGTACCGAACTGGGTTACGCAGATTACCTAGGCGCCTTACAACGCTACAGAGTCGATAAATCGAACGATCCGCAGCTGCTGCAAATGTCTGCCTTTTTAATTGATTACCCCTTTGCGCAGCGACTTTACCCTCGCGCAATTGAAGCGGTAAAACATCTGAGCGGCTGGGGGCCTACAGTCATCCTGTCCGATGGTGATGTTGTCTTTCAACCCCGAAAAATTCAGCGCTCCGGGCTATGGCAGGCCGTAGAGGGTCGGGTTCTGATTTATATCCACAAGGAAAAGATGCTCGACGATGTGCAGCGCCGCTATCCGGCGAAGCATTACGTGATGGTCGATGACAAATTGCGTATTCTGGCCGCCATGAAAACCATTCTGCAAGACCGCTTGACCACCATCTTTCCACGCCAGGGGCATTATGCGTTGGACACCAACAATAATGCTACGTATCCAGCCGCCGATTTGACGCTGGAACATATTGGCGATCTACTTAACTATCGCTTGCCCGCGCTGTTGAATGCGGCGCATGCAGGCACGACCGAAAGGAATATATTATGAACGGCACTGAAGCTCTGCATAAAATTGGCCAAAGCCTGTGGCTTGACAACATTACTCGTGGCTTGATCGACGGCGGTACGCTGGCCAAATATCTGCGCGATTTTCACGTTACCGGCCTGACATCGAACCCGGCGATTTTCGATCACGCCATCGGGAAGACCGATTTTTATGACGAGGCTATTGCTCGCAAAGCGACAGAGGGGAAATCCGGCGAACCCTTGTTTTTTGATCTGGCAATCGAAGACTTGACTCGGGCGGCAGATCTGTTTCAGCCCGTACACAAGGCCACAGCAGGTGTGGACGGTTGGGTCTCTCTGGAAGTATCGCCCTTGTTGGTTGATGATGCAGCAGGGACAGTACGCGAAGCGCTGCGGCTTCATGGCCTCGCCAAGCGCGACAATCTGTTTATTAAGATACCGGGTACGCCGGCCGGTATAACGGCTATTGAAGAATCAATATTTGCGGGCGTTCCCATCAACGTTACCTTACTGTTCTCGCGTCAGCAATATCTAGCCGCGTGCGAGGCCTATCTGCGCGGCATCGAGCGGCGCGTTGCTGCGGGGCTCGATCCTAAAGTGGCTTCGGTGGCGTCGATCTTCGTCAGCCGCTGGGATGTGGCCGTGAAAGACCTGGTTCCACAAGCCCTTCATAACCGTCTGGGCATCGCCATTGCACAGCGCACCTATCAAGCCTATCTTGAGCAATTGGCCTCACCGCGATGGCATAAGCTGGCCGCCGCCGGCGCCATGGAGCAACGTCTGTTGTGGGCCAGTACGGGTACCAAAGACCCTGCAGCGTCAGACACGCTCTACCTGGAAGCGCTCGCTGCGCCTAATACGATCAACACCATTCCCGAAAAAACGCTGCATGCGTTCGCCGATCATGGTGTAGTGCGTGGCGCCATGGCTGCCGACGCAGCGGGCGCAGAAAAAATGCTGGTTGATTTTGCGCAAGCCGGCGTGGATGCGGCCGCGCTGGCCACGCGACTGCAGCGTGAAGGGGCTGCCGCGTTCACCAAGTCCTGGAGCGACCTGATGGCGGTGATCGCCAGCAAAAGTACCAGTCTGGCCCCCAGCAGCGCAAGCAAGAGAGCGGGGTCATGACTCATAGCACATCCGCCGCGGTGCCGCGGCTAATCGATCGGCCAGCTTGGCGGGCGCTGACAGCTCACTCGCTCCAAGTGCGCGACATGCATTTGCGAGACATTTTCGCCACTGACCCGAAGCGCGGCGAACGTCTGACGATTCAAGCCGCAGACTTATATCTTGATTACTCGAAGAACCGCGTCACCAATGAAACACTTAAGCTGTTGGAGCAGCTAACAGTTGAATGCGGCCTGGCCGCCCATATCGACGCGATGTTCAGTGGCAAGAAAATCAACATCAGCGAGCAGAGAGCCGTGCTGGAGTCGGCCTTGCGTGCCCCGCAAGGCGATCGGATCGAGCTCGATGGCGTCAACGTAGTGCGTGAGGTGCACGAAGTTCTAGACCATATGGCCGCTTTCAGCGACAGTGTACGCAGCGGTCGCTGGAAAGGATATACCGGGCGCGCTATTCGCAATGTGATCAATATAGGCATAGGCGGCTCCGATCTGGGGCCGGTCATGGCCTACGAAGCGCTGCGGCATTACAGCCGACGTGATATGACGTTTCGCTTTATCTCGAACGTAGATGGCACCGATTTTATCGAAGCTACCCGCGATCTCGATCCTGAAGAAACCTTGTTCATCGTTTGCTCCAAGACATTTGTCACGCTTGAAACGCTTACCAATGCGCATTCAGCGCGCGATTGGTGCTTGAAGAAGCTTAAAGACGAAAACGCGGTTCAACGGCACTTTGTGGCGGTTTCGACGAATGCCGAAGGTGTTGCGAAATTTGGCATAGACGCGGCCAATATGTTTGGCTTCTGGGACTGGGTGGGCGGACGCTACTCTATGGATTCAGCCGTGGGCCTGTCAACGATGCTGGCAATTGGACCCGACAATTTCCACGCCATGCTGGCTGGTTTTCACACCATGGACAACCATTTCCGCACGGCGCCTTTTGCGCAAAATCTACCTATGCTGATGGGAATGCTGGCCGTCTGGAACAATAATTTCCTTGGTGCGGAGACAGTCGCCGTGTTGCCGTACGAACATTATATGAAGCGCTTTCCTGCCTATCTGCAGCAGCTAACTATGGAAAGCAATGGCAAGCACGTGACGCTCGAAGGCACAGCGGTCGATGTTTCCACTGGGCCGATCTACTGGGGGGAGCCCGGAACTAATGGGCAGCATTCCTTTTATCAATTGATCCATCAGGGTACGCGTATCATCCCCTGCGATTTCATCGGCTTTGGCCAAGCGCTGGATCCATTGGGCCGTCATCACGATTTGTTGCTGGCCAATTTAATTGCGCAAACCGAGGCGCTGGCCTTTGGCAAAACAAAAGAACAGGTTCTGGCCGAAGGGACCCCCGCTTGGCTGGCACCGCATCGAGTGTGTGCAGGCAACCGTCCTACCAACACGATCTTGGCCGAGCGCTTGACCCCGCAGACGTTGGGGCAGCTGGTGGCACTTTACGAACACAGCGTCTTTACCCAAGGGGTCATCTGGAATATCGACTCTTTCGATCAATGGGGTGTTGAGCTGGGAAAGCTTTTGGCGCAGCGTATTATTCCTGAGATTGAAAGCGTCGACGAACCGGGGCTTGCACACGACAGTTCTACCAATGCCCTGATTCGACGTTATCGTCAACTAAGAAAGGGACAATCATGAGTGTAGGCTATACCACTGCGTTGTACTTGTTGCCGTTTGATCACCGAAATTCTTATGTCAGCAAAATGTTTCATTTCGAACCACCCTTGACACCAGAGCATCGACAGACGGTCGCTGACAGCAAGCGTGTGATTTATGACGGGTTTTTGCAGGCGCTGGATTCAGCTGTGCCTGCGGAGGCGGCAGGAATACTGGTTGATGAAGAGTTTGGTGCAGAGATATTGCGAGACGCAAACGCTGCGAGCCACATCACTGCCGTATCGGTTGAAAAGAGCGGCTCTGAGGAATTTGAATTTGAGTATGGCGATGGTTTTGCAGCTCATCTCGAAGCGGTCAAACCCACCTTTGCGAAGGTGCTGGTGCGCTACAACCCGGAGGGCGATGCGGCGCTTAACCTACGCCAGGCCGCACGTCTGAAGAGGCTTTCCGATTATTGCGGGTCCGTTGGCCAGCTGTTCATGTTCGAATTGCTGGTGCCAGCGACGCCATCGCAAATGAAGCACGTTCAGAATGACAAGAATGCCTATGATCTGGAACTGCGCCCGGCATTGATGCGCATGGCCGTCTGCGCCTTGCAAGAGGCTGGGGTCGAGCCAGATATCTGGAAAATCGAGGGCCTCGATCGTCGCGAAGATTGCGCACAGATGGTCCAGACCGTGCGGCGCGATGGCCGTCTTAATGTCAGCTGTATTGTCCTGGGCCGTGGAGCCGACGAAAAGAAAGTGATGCAATGGCTTCAGGTAGCTGCGAAGGTGCCTGGATTTATAGGCTTTGCTGTTGGCCGCACGACCTTTTGGGATGCCATCGCCGACTATCAATCAAAGAAAATATCCCGGCCAGACGCCGTGACCCGTATTGCGCAGCGTTACGCCGAGTGGGTAAGGGTTTACAAAACTGCGGCAGGAAACAAGTCATGAATATCAGTTCTTTAGCCGGCAAACCCGCACCCACCACAATATTGGTGAATGTGCCCAAGCTGGTCACCGCCTACTATTCTGAAACTCCCGATCCCACTGTTCCTGCCCAACGGGTTGCCTTTGGAACGTCGGGCCATCGCGGCACGGCCTTCGAGGTGAGCTTTAACGAATGGCATGTGCTGGCGATTAGCCAAGCCATTTGCGACTATCGAGGCAAGCATAAAATCAATGGACCGTTGTTCCTGGGGATAGACACGCACGCCTTGTCGATACCGGCCTACGTGAGTGCACTGGAAGTGCTGGCGGCCAATGGTGTTGACGTCATGCTAGCTCCGCACGATGAGTACACCCCGACTCCCGCTGTTTCTCTGGCCATCCTGATGCACAATCGTGGCCGTACGGCCGGATTGGCCGATGGCATTGTGGTAACACCTTCTCACAACCCACCCGACAACGGCGGCTTCAAGTACAACCCGCCCAACGGCGGTCCGGCTGACACCAATGTGACTGGCTGGATTGAAAAGAAGGCTAATCAGTATCTTGAAGCTGGCCTTAAAGGCGTTAAGAGAATGTCGTTCGATGCCGCCTTGCGCGCAATCACGACACATCGCTACGACTTTCTCCATACCTATGTTAACGAGCTTGACCAGATCGTCGATATGGGAGCGATATGCGGCACCAGTCTTCATATGGGTGTGGATCCGCTGGGTGGTGCCGGAGTGCACTACTGGGGTGCCATCGCCGAAAAGTATCGCCTGAACCTGACGGTAGTGAGCGATGTGGTTGATCCAACCTTTCAGTTCATGACCGTAGACTGGGACGGCCAGATTCGCATGGATCCGTCTTCGCCTTATGCCATGCAACGTCTCATAGGTCTCAAGGATCAGTACGATATTGCTTTTGCTTGCGACACCGACCATGACCGACACGGCATCGTTACCCATCAGGACGGGTTGCTGCCGCCTAATCATTACCTTTCTGTGCTGATCGACTATCTGTTTCGAAATCGGCCCCAATGGCCCAAGGCTGCAGGCATTGGGAAAACAGTCGTGAGCACCCAGATGATAGACCGAGTGTGCAAGCGCCTGGGGCGCAAGCTCTACGAGGTGCCAGTAGGGTTCAAATGGTTTGTGGATGGCCTGTACGACGGGTCGTTGGGATTTGGCGGCGAGGAGAGCGCCGGCGCGTCGTTTTTACGGCTTGACGGCTCCGTGTGGACGACCGACAAAGATGGTCTCGTGCCGGCCTTGTTGGCCGCCGAGATCACGGCGCGCACCGGGCGTGATCCCGGCGAAACCTACAGACAGCTCACGCGCGATTTGGGCGAACCTTCAGCGGACCGGGTTCAGGCGACTGCTACGCCAGCGCAAAAAAAGAAGCTGCTTGCGCTTTCGCCAAAACAGGTAAGCTGCACCGAACTGGCTGGTGAAAAAATCAAGCAGATTCTTACTAACGCCCCTGGCAACGGTGCCCCCATCGGTGGGCTGAGGGTTGCGACCGACAGCGGCTGGTTTGCGGCGCGCCCGTCGGGTACGGAAGATATCTACAAGATTTATGCCGAGAGTTTTCGTGGGGAAGATCATTTACGTCTAATTGTCAAGGAAGCGCAGTCCATAGTAGATGCCGCGCTGGCGGGGAAATAGTGCTCCCATACGCATCTTGGTTCAGAGGATCGAATGTAATGGAGTTCAACTTAATGACACGACCCGACAGGCTCTGGAAATGGTGATGGACGCCGTACCAGAGTCCGCTGTTGTGCCTGCTCAACGAAGTGAGGCCGTGAGTGACGATGATCTGCTTGATGGCCTGCAGCGCGCCGCATTTGGCTACTTTCTGCACGCGGTAAATCCAGCTAATGGGCTGGTTGCCGACACATCGCGTGACGGTTCGCCATGCAGCATTGCGGTCGTCGGATTCGCGTTGTCAGCCTATCCGATCGCGGTGGAGCGGGGCTGGATGACGCGAGCCGACGCGATTGAGCGCAGCCTCATCGCGTTACGTTTTTTCCGTGACAGTGATCAGAGCGGGCAGCCGCAAGCGACCGGTTATAAGGGTTTCTATTACCACTTCCTCGATATGCATAGCGGTACGCGCGTGTGGAATTCAGAACTGTCGATGATCGATACGGCATTGCTGCTGGTTGGGGCCCTGACAGCGGCCAGTTACTTCACGGCGGACACGGCAGAAGAAACTCAGTTGCGTGAAATAGCAAATACTCTTTACGCTCGCGTCGACTGGTGTTGGGCTCAGAATGGAAAGCCGACGTTGCGGCAGGGCTGGAAGCCAGAGTGTGGATTTCTCCATTATGGTTGGGACGGTTACAACGAAGGCATCGTACTGTACGTGCTGGCGCTGGGCTCACCTACGCATCCCATCAAGAGTGATCAGTACTCGGCATGGACCGCCACATATCAGTGGGAAAATCTGTACGACATCGACTTTTTGTATGCAGGGCCGTTGTTCATACATCAATTCTCGCACGCATGGATTGACCTGCGAGGAATTCGTGACCAGTTCATGCGCGAAAAGCATTGCGACTATTTCGAAAATAGTCGGCGCGCGACACAAGTGCAACGCGAATATGCGCGCCGCAATCCCTACAGTTTCCGTGGATATAACGAGGACTGCTGGGGGTTGACAGCCTGCGATGGTCCTAGCCAACAGCAGCCGGCGTTGGCACAAGAACGGCGCCGCCTATTTGGTTACGCCGCGCGCGGCGTTCCTTACGGCCCCGATGATGGAACGCTTAGCGGTTGGGCGGCGCTGGCGTCGTTGCCGTTCGCGCCTGAAATTACTTTACGTGCAGTGCGCAACATGCTGGATCGCTATCCGGAAATGCTGCCTGCGGGGCAGTACGCCAGCAGCTTCAACCCTGGCCTTGCCAAAGCAGGAAATCCCGCGTGGATCTCGGATGGCCACTACGGACTCGACCAGGGCATCGTGCTGATGATGATTGAAAATTATCGCAGTGAATTAATTTGGCGGCTACTGCGAGGCTGTCCGGCGATTCGCTCCGGTCTGCGCCGCGCAGGCTTTCGCGGCGGCTGGTTGTAATACATGGATGCCTCCTCACTGCCTTTTAATACTTCAATGTCGGCCGACCTGTCCGACGCAGACGAGCGCGAGCGTCTAGCTCAAGTACGGCCACCCCAATGGCAGAACCCGGTGCCGGCTGCTCTCTATGACCTAGTGGTTATCGGCGGCGGTACGGCAGGTCTGGTAGCGGCGCACGTTGCCGCAGGAGGAGGCGTAAAAGTCGCATTGGTCGAGCGTCATTTTCTTGGTGGCAATTGCCTCAATGTAGGCTGTGTCCCCTCGAAAACGCTTATCCGAACCTCACGCTTGTATGCCGAAATGCGCGATGCCAAGCGGTTTGGTGCACAGGCTCCTACTGATGTCCCTATTGATTTCGCCACGGTAATGCAGCACATGCGTGGCATTCGTGCCCGCCTCAGCCGCACTAGTTCGGCGTCGGAGTTGACGGCAGCCGGCGTAGATGTATTCTTTGGGCGAGCGCACTTTACCGGGGCTACTGCGCTTCAGGTGGAGAGCGCTACACTGCACTTTCGCAAGGCGATCATCGCCACCGGCGCACGCCCGGATGTCCCGTCGATTCCAGGCCTGGCAGCGGCTGGTTTCTTCACGAACGAGCGCCTCTTCGAAATAACCGAGCTGCCGCAGCGTTTACTTGTCATTGGCGGTGGGGCACTTGGCTGCGAAATGGCGCAGGCGTTTAGTCGGTTTGGCGCGCACACTACGATCGTGCAGAATTGGCCGCTGTTTCTGCCTCGCGAAGAGCGCGACGCGGCGCAAATACTGTCCGACGCGTTTGCTCGCGACGGTATTGAGGTGCGGCTCAATACTGAAGTGACCGGCGTGCGGGTAGAAGGCGGCCAGAAGTTCGTCGATATGGTCAGTGATGACTACCATAGCACCATTGTGGTCGATGCCATTCTGACTGGCACCGGCCGCGTGCCCAATATTGAAGGCCTTGGTTTGGAAGCGGCTGGGGTCAGTTACGATAACAAGCGCGGCGTGCATGTCGATGATTATCTGCGCACCAGCAATCGCCACATCTATGCCGCGGGTGATGTTTGTCTGGAGCTCAAATTTGACGACACCGCGGACGCCAGCGCGCGCATCGCGGTGCACAACGCGCTTCACTTTGGCCGTCGTCGTTTCAGCGAATTGACGATACCGTGGTGCTCCTTTACCGACCCCGAGGTCGCGCACATCGGCCTGTATGTGCGACAGGCTCGCGAGCTCGGCATTCCGGTGAAGACCTTCACGATCCTGATGCATGATGTAGATCGTGCAGTCGTTGATGGCGAAGAGGCCGGCTTCGTGAAGATCCATGTCTGCGAGGGTAGCGACCGAATTCTGGGTGCGACGATTGTTGCTCGGCATGCCGGCGAAATGATTGGCGAGATTACCTTGGCGATGGTTGCTCGAGTCGGCTTGCGTGCGCTGAGCCGCGTCATGCATCCCTACCCAACCCAATCCGAAGCCATTACGAAGGCGGCAGATGCTTGCTGTCGTACTTACCGTGAACTGACTCTTCTGGCGCGGTTGCAGCGCTGGTTATGGCGATTACCAATGGCCCTGCGCCTGCGACGCCAGAATCATCCGCAATCATTTTTTCAAAGCGCCAGGCATGCGGACCAAGGTAACGACGGCGCATCCGCCGGGCAGAACGAGGCGCACCGGTAAATGACGTTTAATCATTTCGGGCGACCGGCGCAAGCGCCGTGTAACCGGTAAGTTGCTCATGGTTGGTATCTCGCGTTTTATGCTGGCGCCGTGAACACCTGGACTGTGGGTGCGGTGTCAGCATAGCGTTCGATCTGCACCAGCAGAGTATTGGCGATATTGCCTTGAGCGAGCTTGGATGTACCGGTGTCCAAGGTGAGAACATTGATGTTGCCATGTCTGCACAGCGCTCCCACCTCTCCAGGCTTGTCGGGGTCGTACCAGGCACCTTCCTGGAGCATGGCCACACCAGGGCGCATGCGATTGGTGACGATAGCGCCGGCTAATAAGGCCCCTCGGCCGTTAAAAACCCGGACAACGTCGCCATCGTTAAGGTTGCGCTGCTTCGCGTCCTCAGGATGAATCCAGATAGGCTCTCGTCCTGCGACCTCATAAGCCTCGCGTAGCCAGGTGTTGTCCATCTGGGAATGTAGGCGGTATTTGGGGTGAGGAGATATCAGGTGCAGCGGGTATTGTGCTGCTGCCGGTGCACCTAACCATTCTGCCGGCTCTATCCATGTCGGGTGGGGCGGGCAATCGTCATAGTGGAAGCCCTCTATGGTGGTGGAATAGATTTCGATGCGCCCCGACGGCGTGCCCAGCGCATTGGTCAATGGATCTTCGCGGAAATCTGCCATGTGAACATAACTCTTGGCGCTGTCAGGTATTGGAAATTCGAAATATCCCTTGGCCCAGAATGCATCGAAGTCGGGCATTTCGACGCTTTGCTTCTTGGCGCTAGAGCGTGTTTGCTCATAGAAGGATCGCAGCCAGTCCATCTCGCTTTTGCCTTCGGTAAATTTGTCACGAAAACCGAGGCGCTGTGAAATTTCGGCAAAGATATCAAAGTCACTCTTTGCCTCGTACAGGGGCTGGATCATCTGTGGCATGGCGACAAGAAAACGATTACTGTATTCGCTGGCCAACTCCAAGTCGTTACGCTCGAAGGGCGTTGTCACCGGCAACACAATATCGGCAAAACGTGCTGTATTGGACCAGTACGGCTCATTGATTATGATAGTTTGCGGTTTACGCCATGCCTGAATTTGCCGGTTGCGATCCATCTGATGGCTGAGCGGGTTACCGCCCGCCCAATAAATCAGTTTAATGTCTGGGTAGGTGATTTTCTGGCCATTAAATTCGACTACCTTGCCGGGATTAAGCAACATGTCGCTCAGGCCATGGGCGAATGGAATAGCCGTTTTGACTGCATTGTCGCCGGCCGAAATACCGGCGAGCGAGCCACCGTTGGCGGTAAGCGAACCGCCATTGGCATAGTGGTAGCTAAGGCCGAACCCTCCTCCGGGAAGACCAATTTGCCCCAGCATGGACACCAGTGTCATCAGCATCCAATAGGTTTGCTCGCCGTGGTCCTGGCGCTGTATTGCCCATCCGGCCATGATCATGGTACGGCCTTTGGCCATCCTGCGTGCTAGCTGACGCACATTATCAGCGGGAACTGCTGTGATTTTCTCCTGCCATTCTGGTGTCTTTGGTTGCCCATCGGACTGACCTGTGAGATAAGGTAAAAACTTATCGAATCCTACCGTGTACTTGGCTAAAAAGGCTTTGTCGTGCAGGTTTTCTGTAAAGAGAGTGTGGGCCAGACCCAGCATCAACGCCACATCAGTATTGGGTCGTGGCGCGATCCATTGGGCGCCGAGAAATAGTGCGCTATCGGTGATTCGAGGGTCAATCGATATGACCTTCGTACCCTTTTTTTTCAACTCACGAATTGCACCATAAGCATAGTGATCTGTTGGGTTGGAACCGATCTGATTATTCTTTAACAGATCACATCCCCATAGAACGACGAGATCGGAATTGTCGATCACGGTGGGCCACGCGGATTGCTGGCTGTAAACTTCAAGCCCGCCGATGATATGGGGCAGGATGACCATAGCGGCCGCGACGCTAAAGTCGCCCGTGTTGTCGACGAACCCGCCAAACTGGGAAAGCATGCGCCTGAGCAGAGTGGGGGAGTTGTGCAGTTTGCCGACGTCGTGCCAATCGGAGCTGCCCGCATGAAGGGCCTCGTTTCCATAATTCTTCTTTACCCGCTGCAACTCGGAGGCTACGAGGTCAAGCGCTTCTTCCCATGTCACACGCACGAACTTGTCACCGCCGCGTTTGGACGTATCGCTTCGCCATTTGTCCTTGAGGTAGCCGGCCCGCACCATTGGCGATTGCACTCGAGTGGGAGCGTAAACCCTGTCGGCCAATCCGTGGATGACAGGTGAAGGTGCGTCGGGATCCTTGCTCCAGGGTTTGACAGCGACCAGCCGGCCGCCGACTACCTTGGCTTCCACAATTCCCCAGTGAGAAGCGGTCAGCCGGGCCGACTGATCCATGATCGAGCCGGTTAAAAGTGAGCCAGCTTGGGCACTGGTGGTAATAGCCGCAGCGCTCGCTGCGCTGACGCCTCGTAAAAAAGTACGTCTGGAAATGGAAGCCATGGTGCGTTTTCCTTTGGATGAACGGTAAGACATGAACACTATTTCCCGCAGGAACAATCACAGCGGAGAATCGCTTCCTTTGGCGTGAGCTTGCAGATACTTGGTGACGAGTTCAGTCTGCTCGTCATTAAGGGCTGCCCTTTTTGTCATGACTTTGAGTATGTTGGGCCATTGGTTGGCCGTGAACTCATTAGCGTGATGCAGCGCATGACATGCCGAGCAGGCTGCGCTGAAAACTTGACGAGCGCCATCCCATACCGTTGCAACATCGGGTACTAAGCTGTCTTTGGGCACCTGGCCTGTGATGCGCACTTGTTCCCAGGTAGATCCGTAAGCGTCCTTTGCTTGTTTCACAACGGTTTTGGAAGACTGGCCCGAGCTTGTCAATTTAGCTTCCAGAATGCGCTGCCCCATCGCTGTAAATACGGCGCTTGGCGCCCCAACAATCGACCAGCCTTCGATTTGGATTTTTGCTGTGGAGTTCTGTTCCGTTAGCAGATGAGCTGATGTTCCGGGTGTGACAGTACCAATTTTTGAGCCTCCCTCTTGCGCCAGAAGGTCGACGTTCTGTTTGATGAAAACGTCTGAGGTGGCAACAGCAGGAGACGCCGCAGCCGCAGCGACGGATACCTGAAAGGCAATTAGAGTTAACGTAACGAGGATTAGCCGTTCCAATAGCAGACAGCGCCGCGAGGTCATCTTCGACCGCGCAGATCGATCCATGATTGAACCGACCGGAATGGAACCGCCTTGGGTGTAGATGAAGCAGGCCCTGCTTGTCGTCACTTGAGAGCCAGGCCAAAATAATTGTTTTGAAATGAGATCCATCGCCCATACTCCGTTGGCCAAAGAGCCACAACTCTTAGTCTACGCCGCTGGAATCCGTACAATGTTCTTTTTTAAATGTGTGTAGTTTGGCGAGGAAATTATGGCGGAAATGTGCGGCAGCGCACAGACTGCGCGCTGCTTTGCACTTATGGCCACGCTTAATTGAGTGCTGCATATTAAGGCGTGTACCGCGCGGCCTTAATATGCAGCTAGTTATGAACGCAGCAGGGCAAGCGCCTTCTGGCATACATTTTCAAGCGTAAAGCCATATTCGCGCAGCACGATGTCGCCGGGCGCTGAAGCGCCGAAGCGATCTATCGTGAGTGTGGCTCCGTGATCACCCACGTACCGGTACCAGCCTTGAGAAACGCCGGCTTCAATGGCAAGCCGTGCTTTTATCGAAGGTGCAAGCACCGTATCGCGGTAATCTTGCGGCTGGTCGTCGAATAGCTCCCAACTGGGCATGGAGACCACACGAGCCTGAATATTGTTTTTCTCCAATAGCTGCGTTTGCGCTGCTAAAGCCAGCGGTACCTCTGAGCCGGTTGCGATCAGAATCAGATCGGGTTTGCCATCGGCGGCGTCGGCGAGAATATAGGCACCGCGCCGCAACCCGTCGGCCGAAGCGTATTTTGTCCGGTCCAGCGTAGGGAGATTTTGGCGCGATAGAATCAGTGCTACAGGTCGGTCAGCACTTTCCACCGCTACGCGCCAAGCGACGGCGGTTTCGTTGGCGTCACATGGGCGCAAAACGGTTAGGCGCGGGATTGCGCGCAAGCTGGCCAACTGTTCTATCGGTTGATGAGTAGAGCCGTCTTCCCCCAAGGCAATGCTGTCGTGAGTGAAAACGTACGCCACATGCAGGCCCATTAACGCCGCCAGGCGAATGGCAGGGCGCATGTAATCGGAAAACACCATAAAGGTGGCACCAAAGGGAAAGGTGCCGCCATGCGCCGCCATGCCGTTCATAATGGCGCCCATAGCATGTTCGCGCACTCCAAAATGCAGGTTGCGGCCGGCAAAACTCCAGCCTCCGCCATCGGAACCTTGACGGTCTTGAGCGTTGACGCCAGCAGGTTCGAAGTCGCCCAACCCTTTTAGTGCGGTATGCGTGGACGGATCTAGATCGGCCGAACCGCCTATAAGCGTAGGCAGGTGCGCCGAAAGAGCGACCATAGTTTTGCCTGAAGCGACCCGGGTAGCCAGGCCCTTGGCATCGGCGGGAAACGGCACAAGATCGGCATCCCAGCCCGCTGGTAATTCACCGTGTATGCATTGTTGCAGTTCAAGCGCAAGTTGTGGATACCGCTTTTCATAAGCCTTATACAAATCGTGCCATTGCGCTTCGGCCTGCTTGCCGCGCTCTTGTGTTTGTAAATAGTGGTCGCGCGCGTCATTTGGCACGTAAAACGTTTTGTCCTCGGGCCAGCCCAGATTGCGTTTGGTCAGGCGCACTTCTTCCGTGCCTAAAGGGGAACCGTGCGCTTCGTAGGTGTCTTGCTTGTTGGGCGAGCCATAGCCCAGATGGGTGCGAACCAGAATCAGTGACGGACGTTTAGTTTCGTCGCGCGCAGCGCATAGTGCGGCGTCGATGGCCGCCAGATCGTTACCGTCTTCCACATGCTGGGTATGCCAACCGTATGCGTCAAAGCGCCGTGCGCGGTCTTCGGTGAAGGTGATATCGGTGCCGGCCGACAGAGTGACTTGATTGTCGTCGTACAGGTAGATCAGCTTGCCTAATTGAAGATGGCCCGCCAGCGATGCGGCCTCTGAGGCAATCCCTTCCATCAGGTCGCCATCGCTGACAATGCCATACGTGAAGTGATCGACGATGGGTAGGCCGTCGCGGTTATAGCGCGCCGCCAGGTTGGCTTCGGCCATGGCCATGCCGACGCCGTTGGCAAAGCCTTGGCCCAGAGGCCCAGTGGTGACCTCGACGCCCGGCGTCAGGCCGTGTTCGGGGTGGCCCGGCGTGATGCTGCCCCATTGACGAAAGCGCTGGAGCTCAGAGAGTGGCAAATCATAGCCTGTCAGGTGCAGCAGGCTGTACAACAGAGCGGATCCGTGCCCTGGGGAAAGTACGAAGCGGTCACGATCGAACCAATGGGGGTTGGCCGGATGAATTTTCAGGAAGCGTGTCCACAATACGTAGGCCATAGGTGCGGCACCCAACGGCAAGCCGGGATGCCCGCTATTGGCTTGCTGCACGGTATCGACCGACAGAAAGCGTAGCGTGCTTACGCACAGTTGATCGAGTGTATTGGCGGAAAGTGTAGAGGTCATATGGCGGCTTTTTGATTTTGACTAGGCTGCATTTATCGTAGTGCCTACTTGTCCGGCGGTCAATGCATGCCTGATAAACAGAGGAAATTGTTTCACCATTTAACTCGCGTCTACACAGGAAAAATCTATACTGGCTATGCTGCTTTCAGAAGGGGCATGAGATGCGTATTTATATTTGTGTTGGTATTGCGGTTCTTACCGCGATGGTTTCAGGATGCATGGTGGGGCCCGATGGCGGCTACCATCGCGGGGGCTATTCAGATGGCGAATATCGCGGCGGAGGCTATTCAAACGGCGAATATCGCGGCGGGGGTTATTCAAACGGCGAATATCGTGGCGGATATCAGGGACACAATGGCCGCTCCGATAATGGGTGGAATCAACGCGGTCAGTCTAATGACTATATGAACGGCAATTGGGGCAACAACCGCCGGGGCGGGAGCAATCGTGAGCCACCCGAACGGCAAACGAATTGAGGCTGCAGCATGGGGCAGAGTGTGCAGCTTAAGATATTCACCGTGGGTCATTCGACCCGGCCCATTGCCGAATTTATAACGTTGCTGACCGCTCATGGCGTCACGCAACTGGCCGATGTACGCACTGTGCCGCGTTCGCGCCACAACCCTCAGTTCAATCTCGACACGCTGCCGGTGTCGCTTGGGCAAGCAGGCATAGGTTACGAACACATAGCTGGGCTGGGTGGCTTTCGTCGCACTCTCGCTGACTCACCCAACGCGGCCTGGCGAAATATTTCATTTCGCGGCTACGCCGATTATATGCAGACGCCCGAGTTCGCCGATAATCTGGCGTATCTCATCAAACAGGCCGCGCACAACCAGATCGCGATCATGTGCGCCGAGGCTGTGCCATGGCGTTGCCATCGCTCGCTGATTGCAGACGCATTGGTGGTTCATGGTGTGTGCGCACAAGAAATCGTTAGCGAAAAGCGGCTGCAAATCCATAAACTGACGCCTTTTGCCAAGGTAGATGGTTTAGTCATTACTTATCCGCCAGAAAATTCTGACATGCCGCAGGTTTGAGCTTGTCACCCGCTGCTTGTCTGCGCTATTCGAGGTATATACTTAACGCGGCCTCTCGCCTTAATTCCATTTAGCCAGAAGGGATATAAACCATGGATCAAGCTGCGCAAATCAGGAGAGACCCGGAAGAAGCGCCGCTCTCGCGATGGTGGGTACGCTCGGTGCTAATTGTGATGGTGCTGGGCTTTGCTGGTTTGCTGGCTATTACAACCCTGGCTTATCGTAATGCGCCGCCCATACCGGTAAAGGTGGTTGACGCCTCGGGTCTTACGGTATTCACGGGTGACGATATCAGCAACGGCCAGGCCGTATTCTTGCGTTACGGGCTAATGGACAATGGCACGATCTGGGGTCACGGCGCTTATTTAGGTCCCGACTATTCTGCCGTTGCGCTGCATCGCATCGGCCAAGACACGGCCGACGCCTTGGCGCAGCAGCAATACCAGAAACCCGTGGCGGAATTAACGCCCGAGCAGCTTGCTGCGATTCAGGGACAAGTGGCGGTAGTTTTAAAAACCAACCGTTTCAATGCCGCTACGCAGACCCTGTCATTAACCCCAGCCGAAGCCGCTGCGTATCGCCAGCAGACGGGCTATTGGAAAGCCTATTTCCATGACCCCGAAGGTAATGGCGGACTTAAGCCCGATCTGATTACTGATCCCACCGAGTTGCACCAATTTACCGCTTTCGTTACCTGGGCGGCTTGGGCGTCGGTGGCTAATCGCCCGGGGTCCGACTATTCATATACGAATAACTTTCCTTACGATCCCAGCGTTGGCAATCTGCCCGTGCCGGGCGCATTGTTGTGGAGTGCGCTTAGCCTTGTGGTCTTGCTGATCGGCATCGGCGTCGTGTTGTTGGCTTTTGGTAAATTCGACTATCTGGGCTGGATCACACGCGGTCATCGAGTACGTCCACAGGTTGTTCCGGGGCAGGCCAGTGCCGGACAGCGCGCGTTAGTGAAGTTCTTCGTGGTGGTGGCTCTGCTGTTTCTGGTGCAAACACTTGTGGGCGGCGCGGTAGCGCATTTCCGGGCCGACCCGGGCAGTTTTTACGGGTTTCAACTAGAGAAAATATTTCCCAGCAATTTGCTGCGGGTCTGGCATCTGCAAACCGCCATATTCTGGATCGCGACGGCCTACGTAGCGGCGGCCCTGTTTTTAGCACGCACGTTACGCGCCAGTGAGCCCGGTTGGCTGGCGCCCGCTACGCACGCGCTGTTTGCTGCCTTCGCTCTAGTTATCGGCGCGAGTTTGCTGGGTGAATGGGCCGGCATGTCGGGCTGGCTCGGAGACTGGTGGTTCTGGTTCGGAAATCAAGGGTGGGAATACCTGGAAATTGGCCGCTTCTGGCAATATCTTTTGGTCGCAGGTCTGTTGGCCTGGTTCGTGATGCTGTGGTTTCTGGCGAGGCCCAGCACCGTGGGCAATCCCAACGCAAAGCCGCTGGCGCGGATGTTCTTGCTCGCAGCATTGGCAATTCCAATCTTCTATATTCCTGCCTTGTTTTATGGCGCGAAAACCAATTTCACGGTCGTCGATACCTGGCGTTTCTGGATCATCCATTTATGGGTAGAGGGTTTCTTCGAGTTCTTTGCGACCACCGTCGTGGCCCTGACATTTTTTCAACTGGGCCTGACCAATCGCAATACCGCGTTGCGCGTTATTTATCTCGACGCGATCCTGTACTTCCTCGGAGGGCTGATCGGTACGGGCCATCATTGGTACTTCAGTGGGCACAGTCAGTTCAATATGGCCATGTCGGCGATGTTCTCTGTACTTGAGGTGGTGCCGCTAACGCTGTTGACTTTGGACGCCTGGGACTTTGTGCGCACCAGTCGCGGTGATTGCGATGACTGCGGCGTACCATTGGCGGTGCCTCACAAGTGGACATTTTACTTTCTGATGGCAGTCGGCTTCTGGAATTTCCTGGGTGCGGGGGTATTCGGTTTCCTGGTCAACTTGCCGATCGTGAGCTATTACGAAGTGGGTACCATTCTTACACCCAACCATGGCCATGCCGCGCTGATGGGCGTTTTTGGCATGCTGGCGATCGCGCTTATGGTATTCGTGCTGCGCCAAACTACTGACGAATCACGCTGGCCAGGTATCGAGAAGTACATTAAGGTGGCTTTTTGGGGCACCAATGGGGGCTTGTTGATGATGGTTGTGTTTAGCCTCTTCCCGGGCGGTGTGCTGCAAGTATGGGACGTTGTCGAACATGGCTATTGGCACGCCCGCAGCCTGGAATACACGGCTACCGATACAGCGCGTCTGCTCGAATGGTTGCGATTGCCTGGCGACTTGGTGTTCATTATCTTTGGCGCCGTACCCCTATCCATCGCTGCAATTAAAGGTTACTTCAGCATGCGTGCCAGAACTGTACCCTAACAAGAACGGTGCCTCAGCCTCCGCTTATCTTTGTTCGGAAATTACAGCGTTGCCAGCATCGCAATTACGGTCAGGGCCATTGCTCCGGTAGCTAGCCAGCCTAGCCACCGGAGCGCGCGGCTTATTTTGAACCGCCCCATAATGTCCGAACGCACCGCCATCAGCATCATGATGGTCATGATGGGCACGGAGATCACTCCGTTGATGACTGCGCTCCAAAACAGCGCCTTGATAGGATCTATGGGCGTGAACCCCATCGCTACGCCAATCGCGATAGATACTGCGATGATTCCGTAAAATTGTCTGGCTTGATAGGGCTTGCGTTCCAGGCTGTTTTCCCATTTGAATGCTCCTGACATCGCATAGGCGGCCGAACCCGCCAGTACAGGCAGTGCGAGTAAGCCGGTACCAATAATTCCGGCGCTGAACAGAACAAAGGCGAACTCTCCCGCGATCGGACGTAGCGCAGACGCCGCTTGCGATGCCGATTGGATGTCGGTGACGCCATGCCGGTTTAAGACGACGGCGGTTGTCAGCATAATGAAAAACCCCACGAGGCTCGAAAACCCCATCCCGATCGAGGTGTCAAGCTTGATTCGGTGTAGGTTCGCCGCTGCTTCACCCGGAGCGTTTCGTAATGCATGTGCCTGCGGGTCTGCGTGGATGTCCTCCACCTCCTGAGAGGTCTGCCAGAAAAACAGATAGGGGCTGATGGTAGTTCCAAATACCGCGACCACCGTGGTGAAATAGGCTTGCGTCCACGAAATCTGAGGCCATACGGTGCGCAAAGCGACTTCGTGCCACGGGATATGCACCACAAAAACCGTTCCCACATAGGCGAATAGGGATAGTGTTAGCCACTTTAGTATTCGCACGTAACGGTGGTAGGGTATAAAAACCTGCAACAGCAAAGACAACAGGCCAAATCCCAGGACATATAGTTGTCTGGGACCGTCGATAATCAATTTCAGAGCCTCCCCCATGGCGGCAACATCCGCCCCGATATTGATGGTATTGGCGATAAGCAGAAGCCCTACAGTACTGTAGAGCAGCCATCTCGGAAAATGCAGGCGGATATTAGTCGCCAACCCGTGGCCGCTGACGCGGCCGATAGTGGCGCTGATCATTTGTATGCCCACCATGAGCGGGTAGGTCAGGACCATCGTCCATAACTGATTGAGGCCAAATTGCGCACCGGCCTGCGAATACGTCGCAATACCACTGGGGTCGTCGTCAGCCGCACCCGTGATAAGGCCCGGGCCCAGTTTGCTCGCTATGGAGTTGTCCGCGACGGGGTTTGAGAACTCGCGGTGAATTATCCTTTTCATTGGGTTCGCGTTCTTGATATCACTAGCTTATTAGCCGCGGACAGGCGGCGGAACGACTGCTTTCCAGCAAGTACTGTTCCCAACTAATGTCAGAATCCCGACGCGGAGACTGTGCAGCTTAGAGCGCGATGTCGTCCGGAAGAAGGCGATCACACTCGGTTTTGACCACCTGATAGCACTCGCAAGACAGCGCCTCGATCCCAGCCCGGTCAAGCACCGTGATACGGCCGCGGCGGTATTCGATCAGTCCCGCTTTTTGCAATTTCCCAGCGGCTTCTGTCACGCCTTCTCGGCGTACCCCAAGCATATTGGCGATGAGCTCTTGGGTCATGACAAGTTCATTGCCTGACAGGCGGTCCATGCTGAGCAATAGCCACCGGCATAACTGTTGATCTACGGTGTGGTGGCGGTTGCAGACCGCTGTTTGCGCCATTTGGGTCAGCAGTGACTGGGTATAACGCAGCAACAGGCGCTGCATCGGTCCCGCACGATAAAACTCTTGTTTAAGCAATGGCCCTTTTAGCCTGTATGCGTATCCGGCACTTTGGACAACCGCTCGGCTCGAGGTGGATTCGCCGCCCATAAAAAGCGAGACCCCTACGATGCCTTCTCTGCCAACTACCGCGATTTCAGCAGATTCCCCGTCTTCCAGTACGTAAAGCAGCGACACAATAGAGGTGGTGGGGAAATAGACCCAGCGCATTTGTACTCCTGATTCGTACAGCACATCGCCTAACGGTAGCTCAACGAGCTCCATATCTGGCGCTAGACGCTCATATTCGTCTGGAGGCAGTGCCGCAAGCAGGTGATTTTGTTGGGGCGAGGAAACAATTGACATGGCCACTTTCTGATGATGTTAACAAGTGCCATTCTACGTTCGCATTCCATTGTTATATGTACGGTACCGAACAGACCGCGTTTATTTTCCAGACTATGTTGCATATGTGTCTCAGCTTTCGCCTTGCGCATAGTAAATCAGCATTGTGCAGGGTTTAGGCGTTTCGGCATTAATCACTCGGCGGGGCCATTTATGATAAGGCGTCAGTTACAGCAGAAAATGCTCGCTTGGGAGTCGCGTCAATTGGCGCTTGAGCAGCCTGCCGTGCACAAGGCACGCTCAGAAATGCCTGCTCTACGCCGTGGCATGGCTGCCCATTCCGAGCCTGGCCCGTGCATCGGCCAAATCGGCTTCCAGTCGATCGATACGGTCTAACAGTTTTAAGGCCAGGGTCAGGCCGTGCGAATCTAGCTCAAAATCGTCGCGCAAGCGACGTGCCGTGCGGGCAATGACGATGCAATGGGTGTAAAAGAAATAATTGCCTGGATCTTGATTGGAAGGCTCGATGACGCCGGCTTCGATCAAGTCTGACAAGTCGCTTCGGGTAAGCCCGGACACCTCAATCAGATGGTCGAACGAACAGATGTCGCTCGTGTTGAGCCACACGCCTTCGGTAATATGAGTGGTCATGATTTTTCTCCTGCCTGCAAGTGCGCACGCGGGTTGAAGGTAGATTCGGCCGCCAGTTGCGCGAAAAGTTCACGTTCGCGCGCTGTCAGGGTCTTGGGCACTTCGATGCGCACGACCGCGTATAAATCGCCTTGTGCGCCACTCACGGCTGGCAATCCGCGTTTACCAAGACGAAATTTACGGCCGGCCACCGATCCGGGTGGAATCGTCATTTCTACGGCGCCCCCTAGTGTAGAAATTTCTATATGTGCCCCCAATGCCGCTTCCCAGGGAGACAGGGGCAACTCACTATACAAATCATGACCGCTCACCGTATACATGGGGTGAGGCTGGATTTTAATGATGATGTACAGATCGCCCGATTTTCCACCATGCAGACCCGAGCCGCCTTTTTCTGGAAGACGCAGGCGTTGGCCGTCGGAGGCGCCTTTAGGTATGCGTACCCTGAACGTGCGCGGGGTGCGATGCAGCAACCCGTGGCTGTCGTATTCGGGCAAGGCCACGGTGATTTCTGTTTCAGCGCCGTTATAGATCTGTTCCAGTGTAACGGGCGCAGAAAACTCGAAATCCTGACCCTGTAAGGGACGTTGGGCGCTTCCATGGCGTTGCTGAGCCGCAGCGAAGGCCGACAACAAATCGGCCAGATCGACGTCCGAAAAATCGGCGGCTGATTCGTGAAATTGTTCTTGCCATTGTTGGGGAGGAACAAAGTCTTCTCCCTGCGGATGGCGCCCAAGGGTATCGTAGGCCGCGCGTTTTTCAGGATCTTTCAGGGTGGAATACGCCTCGGCAAGCTCCTTGAATTTGTTTTCCGCATCGGCGCTTTTCGATACATCGGGATGATATTTGTGGGCCAGCTTCCGATAGGCTTTTTTGATATCGGCCAAAGTGGCGTCGCGCTCTACTCCCAGCACTTGATAATAATCAATAAATTTCATTGAGACTCCAGAAAAACAAGGCGATCAGAGCATTGCCAATGCGCCCATTCATTGCATGCAAGTATCTCAATGATGCCTATTCTGCGCAAGCGGCGAAAGCTTTATCGTGGAAGCTGGCCGGTACGGTGAGTACATCGCGCATAATCGGTATACTTCGAATCATGAAACGTCTTCCTCCAGATAGCTCAGTCGAAACCGTTAGCGTGCGTATCACTGGACGTGTGCAAGGGGTCGGGTTTCGAGCAGCGTGCCTGCGTCAGGCGCATAAAACAGCCATTACCGGCTGGATCCGCAATGCGGCCGATCTGTCTGTCGAAGCCTTGCTTCAAGGGCCTCACGATCAGGTTGACCGGATGCTATCCTGGCTGCTAACTGGGCCGCCGGGCGCGCGAGTCGATGAAGTTAGTAGCCAGGTTTTGATTACCGACCGCCATTTTGACCGGTTCGAGCAATGGTAGGCGATTCTTATCGCCCAAGCACCCGGATGTCGTAATCTACTCGCTGAACGCCGGGGACTTGACGCGCGGCTTGCACGTCGTTCTGCGCAACTAGCTGACTATCTGCAGTTCCGCGTAGTGTAACGACTCCGTTATAGGACGTGACCTGAATGTTGGTGGCAGCGGTAGCCGGCACGCGAGATATAGCTTGAACTACATTGGCATTAATCGTGGCATCGTTGTTAATCGGAGCCATGCTGCTTTCGCTACCGCGATAATAAAATGGACCCGTGGAGACGTTGGCTTGCCCGCTTTCGGGTGTTATGTTGCTGTATTGATGCGTACCGGGCTCATTGGGGCGCACCACACACGCGGTGAGCGCAAATGCTGCAGCTATTGTAATTAATACATGCGTGTATCTTTTGGACGTGCTCATAGTAACTCCATGTAAATACAGTCAAATAAAAAGCTGACTGGCGACATTGGGGACCGCCTGCCGCCGTTAGATATGCTTACTTCGCGACTTTCACTTCTGGTAGCGCTTTTAGCTGGTCCTTGGTATAGCCCTCAAGGATGAGCTTGTCGGCACCCTTTGTAATTTTGTCGAAGGGGATAGCCACATTGTGCTCGCCCATTCCCAGAAATCCGCCAGCGCCGACGACGAAGGCTGAGACCTTGCCATCAGAGGTCAGAATGACGTCGTCAATAGCACCAATTTTCTCGTTTTTTTCGTTGTAGACATTCGCCCCCATTATCTTGTCTTTCACGCTCCAGCCAGAAACCGTTTCAACGGATTTGGCGTTTGCTGGCGCAAGAGCCGGGGTCATTACGCCCGGCGTCGCCGGAGCACCAGGATTCGCATTTGAGGGAACTGTCGGGCTGGCATTCGTTGTGGGTGCGGTCGGGCTTGTCTGCGCGAATACTATCGACGTAGCGGCAAAGGGCAACGCGCATAGGGCCGTAGCAAGAAGTTTTTTCACAAGTGATCTCCTAGAAAGTGAGTAAAAGCTGCAATCACGTGTAAGCAAGTCCCGTGCCGAAACTACAATCGATAAGCTTTGGCACACTACTTGCTGTATGCTATTTGTACGCAATTCTTGCGGAATTGACTCTAACCAAGAGGTGGTTTTATGACAACGATCAAACGTATGGCGGCTTATACATTAACTGCAGCGGCTTTGCTGAGCTTGGGTGCATGTAGCGGTATGTCCAGGCAAGGCCAGAATACGGCAATAGGCGCAGGTGTTGGCGCAGTGGGGGGCGCCGTCCTGACTGGTGGCAGTACGCTTGGAACTTTGGGCGGCGCGGCGATAGGTGGGGTGGTCGGTCATGAGGCGAGTAAACGCTAATCGTAATTTGAATGCGTCAGAATAGGGAGATCGACATGCTCTACACGATTGCAGTGATTCTTATTGTTTTGTGGCTGCTTGGGCTGGTAACGTCGTATACCCTGGGGGGATTCATTCACATTCTGATTGTTATTGCGATCATTATGATTCTGATCCGCCTTGTGACTGGCCGCGCTCCGTAGGTCAACTTGCGACCCAATTTCTGCAACTTCACCAAGGCATGCGCCCCGCCGCGAGGCTGGACGCATGCGCTGCCCGAAAGACTACATAGATCTTCGCAGTTCTGCAGCCGGGCATTTGATTTGAACGCGATACTTCGACACTGTTCGGCGTGCGACCACGACGCCTTCCTGCGCCAATTTGCCGGCTAATGCCACATCAGAGAGCGGTTCTTTAGGGTTTTCTCCTGCAATCATTTCTCGAATAAGCGCGCGTACGGCCATGGCTGAACAGGTTCCTCCTGATCGGGTTGCCAGTTCGCGTGAGAAGAAATACTTGAATTCGAAAACACCGCCTGGGCAAGCCAGATATTTATGGCTGGTGGCACGCGATATGGTGGATTCATGTAAACCGAGTTCGTCGGCGATTTCGCTTAGCATCATGGGGCGCAGTGCAACCGCGCCGTAGTCGAAAAACGTCTGTTGCCGAGCTACGATGGCTTGTGCCACACGCTGAATTGTGGCATTACGTTGTTCCAGGCTTCGCACCAGCCAACGCGCTTCCTGTAGTGCGTGTGTCATTGGCGAACGATCGCCCCCGTGTGAGTCACGAAATAACTTAGCATAGGTGTTGTTCAGACGCACTTGCGGCGTCATATCCTGGTCAACCATCGCCACCCATTGTTTTCCAACCCGGCGCACGATTGCGTCCGCATTGATGTAACACGACGCATCGACGGGTGTAAAACAGGCGGCGGGACGAGGGTTAAGGCTACGTATGAGCGTGCACGCTTGCCTGGCCTGCTGTTCTGTGCAGGCCACAATTCTGGTCAGTCCGCCGTAATCGCAGCGCCCTAGTTGATCCAGCGCGCGCGCGACAATGCGTAGGGCAAGTTCTCGGCCCTCCGTACTATCGGGCATGGCGCTTAACTGCAGGCTCAGGCATTCAGATAGATCGCGTGCCGCTAGCCCTGGTGCACCTAGCTGTTGAACCAGTTTCAACGCCGTCGTCCATTCGCTGTCGCTGACCGTTGGGCGAAATTGTTTGGCGTAGACTAAATCGGAGAAATCAGTTCGCAGATAGCCATCTGCGTCGAGCGCCTCAATAATCAATTCGGTCAGGCACCGCTCTCGCGTGTTGAGTTCATAACCACACAGACTTGCACGTAAGACGTCTTGCAGATTGACTTGGTTCTGGGCCCACAACCCTACGTCGTTGTCTGTGTGGTCAGGGCTATAGGCGCGCGGATAGTCGCCTGAGTAAGTCGCAGGAGCGTCGGACAGATCGTTCTCGATCTGCTCGATCGTAGCACCGCTATTATCCGGCGTTTGTGTAGTTGGATGCAGCGCAGTGCCCCCATTCTCGTAAAGTCGCTCTCTTGGCACGCCTGATACGCGGTCTGGATCGAACTCTGAGTCTGCCCCTGGGGTGTCGTGCATAGATGAATCATCTGCGGGATTTTCCAGAAAAGGGTTACTTGCAATAGCCTGGGCGATTTCATGATTGAAGTCCAGCGTAGACATTTGCAGGAGTTTGACCGATTGCTGCAGACGCGGCGTAAGACTGGTTTGTTGCCGTGCCTGTATTTCGTAACTGAGCTGTACCACTTCGCACCTCGCTTTAGAAATCTAGATTTTTAGGGTCTATATGTGCTTAGAAAGCAATAACCGTGCCATGTATTGGAGCGACGTGCGATTTATGTCAATTGATGAGGGTAGTTGCCATAATCATCGGCCATTTGGGTCGCAATTTTTGCGTGACAAATTGTCTTTATTGCTTTGCCGTAAGTTGAAATCCGTTAGAACGCTGCGCGGTATGTTAGAAATTACTGCTTCATGTAAAAAATACCGACCTGTGCGCTCAGTTAATTTTCTTTCTGAATCGATTGTGAACAAGGCGGCGAAGCGCAGCCAGTACCTGTCGTATGGCCGGCGAAGTCAACAAAATGCACGATTGCTTTAGAAATGGAATAAAGGAATCCATAGCTGGGCACGCCTCATGCTGTATTGCTTGGACCGTTTTTATGTGGAATAGACAATGGAAAGTTTTGCCAAAGAGCGTGCAATGATTCTTATGCTGACGCGCAACCATCGCGCCCGATTGCTAAACACGCTTGAATCCTTTCGTCAGATGCCCGGAAAGTGGCCGATCATTGTGGTTGACAATGGGTCTAGCGACGGCACAGCGGAAGCCGTAGCCTCGCATTTTCCCAAGGTGATGCTGATCAAGGCCAGGCACAATATGGGCGCGGCGGCCCGCAACATAGGTGTCGCGTATGTGCATACCCCTTTTGTTGCTTTTTGTGACGACGATACGCAATGGGAAACCGGCGCCTTGAGTCGTGCCGTCAATTTGCTGGATGCTGCCCCAGATGTGGCGGTATTGAGTGCCTGCGTGCAGGTAGGCGCCACACGTGGGCCTGATCCGCTCTGCTCGCCCGTAGTGGGCACCCCTTTCGTTGCAGGCCACTTGCCAGACTCGCAAATATTAGGTTTTATGGCGGGAGCCTGCGTTATGCGCACTCGTGCTTTTTATGATGCGGGCGGCTATTGGCCACCATTTTTTTGGGGAGGAGGAGAGGCGTTGATGGCGCTGGACCTGGCCGAACGCGGCTGGCGTATTGTTTACGCAGACGACGTTGTTGCCCGGTATTTTCCTGCTCAGGAGTCCGATGCGCGGCAAAAACAACATCTGCTAATACGCAACTCAATCTGGCTTGCCTGGATGAGACGGCCTTTGCGTGCAGCGTGGCGTGAAACTCATGTTCAGTTTGCCCAGGCTCATAGATTCGGAATATTCCGGTGGATGTTGCTGCAGGTGCTGTTGGGGCTGCCTTGCGCGCTGCGACAACGCAAAGTTATTTCACCTGCGATAGAAGCTATGAGAGAACAACTTGATCACGCAGCTGCACCCGCGATCGTTAGTCCGGGATACTGATTCTGGGCCGGAGCAGGGCGTCCGGTGGCGTGTTGAGTAGTCAGGCATGTTTGTTGCTGGCATGAAGTAGCCTGAGAGGCCTCCTTGTTATAAGGTTGCGCTGTATGCGGGTTTTAATGAGGAGTACCTATGAGTGTGAAAAATCATCGCGCCAACATGAGTCGCCAAAAAGAGCGCGTCGCCTTCGACGTGAAAGATCTCGTGGCTGGGGCTGAAGCCCTATTGCGTTCTACAGCTGCCTACACGGGTGAGGAGATTGAAGGTGCGCGCGTTAAATTGCAGTCGCAACTCCAGTCCGTGCAGGACGAGGCGCGAGAATGGAGTCAGCTGACGAAAGATCAATGCGGCGAATTCGCGGATATCGCCGATGAGTATGTGCATGATCATCCCTGGCGCTTGTTGGGGATTGTCGCGACGCTAGGATTGGTGACGGGCCTATGTTTGGGTAAAGAAAAGCCCCGGCGGTAATTGTCTGCGGCGTGTTAATGATTCGTGTGGCAGGCGACGTAAATGGACAGTGCGAATAGGGTATTTCTGAAGATCCTCTTTTCCTCGCGAGCCCAAGCAACGACACGTGCGCGCCCTGTCGTCGACCTGTCCATCAAGATACGAAAACAAGCATCGTTTGCTATTACTGTTTTCGACTCTAGTAGACGTTGATGTTCGAAGTGGATGTGATAAGTGCGGTATCGAACAAACAGGTGATGGATTTGGGTTCAGTATAGGATACCTTTCGCCGTTTCATGACCGCCATTCATTTTGCAGCAGAATCCACCCTAGAGTTGCTGCAGTATTTCTCGAATGTCAAATGCGGAACCTCCTATTATCTGTGAGAATGTTTTGCTATTTTCTGCGCCTGCTTTTACGACTAATCGCCTTGTTGCAACGTTGCCGCGTAAGGATCAACAGAGCCTGCTGGCAGCTTGCAAGCAGGTCGAATTGTCTTTCGCACAAATTCTGTTCGAACCGGGTGATCGCATTCGTCATGTCTATTTCCCCACAAGCAGTTTTATTTCGTTGTTGACGCCCACCGAACACTCTCCTCGTCTAGAGGTTGGGCTGGTAGGCGATGAGGGGGTGCTCGGCGCTTCGCTTGTGCTTGGAGTAGACCAGATGCCGCTACAGGCCTTGGTGCAGGGCAGTGGGACCGCGCTGCGTATAACGGCTGCGGCCTTTCGCCGCGAGCTTGGCCAGAGTCTAGCGTTGCAACAAAAGTTGAAGCGCTACATCTACGTGACGATGACTCAGCTCGCGCAATCAGCGGGGTGCACTCGTTTTCATGTGGTCGAGGCCCGTCTGGCCCGTTGGCTTCTCATGACGCAGGATCGGGCTCATTCGGATCACTTTTATGTTACACATGAGTTTTTAGCTTATATGCTGGGCGTGCGTCGTGTGGGCGTCACTACGGCTGCCATGACGCTGCAAAATCATCAGCTTATCCGCTATAGCCGCGGCAAAGTCGTCGTTCTTAACCGCCGCGGCCTTGAAGAGGCCTCTTGTGGGTGTTATGGAGCAGACAAAGCCACCTATGTGCAATTGATGGGCTAGGTCGTTTGTGCGTGACAGCGTCTATGGTTCGCCACAACGGTGCGAACGGATCTGATACCAACTGCAACGAGTACTATTAAAAGTGTATATTAGGTCTCCTCTTTGCGCCCGTTAGCGTTCAGTTGCATTTTCTCTGCCGGTTTGGGTGCTGAGCCACGCGAATTGAGATACGATACTTTTAATAGCTAATCAGTATTCAAGAAGCAATCGGAGGATCGAGACGAAGCATGCAAGGCCAAAGAGAAAGCCGCCTATGCGCCAAATTCCAGGTTGTCTGAAACCACTCACATCAAATCCATATGCCGCATCTATTAATTACCGACGATGAGCCGACCATCCGCGAGCTGCTTGCCGAAATAGCCGTCGGTGAAGGATATACCGTGGCGGTGGCGGCCGATATACGTCAGGCTCGTATTCAAATCGAGCGTCAAAAGCCCGACATGATCTTGCTCGACATGGTATTGCCCGATGGCGACGGCATAGAATTTTGGAAAGGTCTGGGGTTGGTCGACACGCAGGTTGTTTTTATTACCGGACATTCCAGCATCGACAGCGCGATTAACGCTCTGCGCTGCGGAGCTGTCGATTATTTGCGCAAACCTGTCAGCTTGCATCGGGTGCGCGCTTTACTAAGCGAGCTGAAGTCTTTGCTGTCTGAACCCCGCGAGCCAGTCTCAAGCGATTGCTTCAGTAAAATAATAGGAAAATCCCGCGCCATGCAATTGCTATGCGCTCATATTGAGAAAGTGGCGCCTACACGGGCCACAGTATTGCTGGTGGGAGAAAGCGGCACAGGCAAAGAGCTTGTCGCGGAAGCTATTCATTTAGCCAGCCCTCGTCATCGTAAACCGTTTATGCCGGTTAATTGCGGTGCCATCTCGCCCAATCTGATCGAAAGTGAGTTGTTTGGCCACGAAAAAGGCAGTTTCACCGGCGCCGACCGTCAGCATAAAGGTTATTTCGAGCGGGCTCAGGGCGGCACTTTATTCCTGGACGAGATCACCGAAATGTCGATGGAATTGCAGGTTCGATTGCTGCGGGTGCTGGAAACGGGCTGCTTTATGCGCGTGGGTACGAATGTCGAAATTCCTGCAGATGTACGTGTGATTGCCGCGACCAATTGCAATCCGGAGCAGGCGGTGAGCAACGGAACGCTGCGCGAAGATTTATATTATCGGTTGTGCGTATTTCCGCTAGAGCTTCCGCCTTTGCGCGAACGCGAAGGCGATGTTATGTTGCTAGCCCATCATTTTCTGCAAGAGCTTAACGAGGAAAGCCACACCCATAAGACTTTTGCGCCCGATGCCATGGAAGCCATACAAGAATACTCATGGCCAGGCAATGTACGCGAATTGCGAAATTATGTTTATCGCAGTTATATTCTGGCCGATGACGTGGTTAAGGGTAATTTCACGTCATTCGATCTGCAAACGCATTCAGTCGGGCGAGGCAACGATATTTCGTTGCCGGTAGGGGTGCCGCTAGCCGACGCAAACAGACAGCTTATTCTGGCCACCTTGAAGCAGTGCGGTGGGGTGAAAAAAGTAGCCGCTGAAAGGTTGGGCATAAGCCTTAAAACCTTGTATAACCGGCTTGAAGAGTACGCCGCCGCAGCCGATAATGATACGTCCTCTTCTTTACCGGCCCGCTAGTTTCGCCTAACGGCCATCATAAGGGGCTGTCGGCGCCCGTTGATGTTTCCCGCCACTACCGCATAGCCATTCACAGTGGCTTGCCTGCGTGCGCGACATCATCATCTTTAATCTCGGCAACTTGTGTCGTTATTTGTGCCTCGGACAATTGGGCAGATAGATGGCGTGAAAAGGCCAGTAACTGTTGATTCAATTTGGCGCCATGCTCTATACCATGGCGAGCGGCTGCGAAAAGCCGACACGTGGTTTCATCAGGAGTGACTCGTTCGCTTAGCATCTCGAGGCTTACGCCAATAGTCATAAAAATATTGTTGAGCTCGTGAACAATACGTTCTGCGGTTTTTTCGGTCTCTTCCATTTTGTCATTCATCTTGCCGTTGCCAATTGTCGAAGGATGTCGTTCATCGGACTGCGAGACTACTCTATTGCAACGGGCAACGGCTTGTCAAACAAAATCGCGTATGCAGCCTGGCATTTCGCAGAAAAACTTAAAGCGCTTTTGCTGCGGGCGCGATACTTGCTGACTGCTCTTATCTTGCTGCTGCCGTTTTCCAAAACGATTGACAGTTTCGTGTTCAAATTAAAGATTCTCAGACGATAACTTGATTCGCTAGAGGCTCCCATGGATGTTGACCCACCTGAAACACCTGCGCGAGATGTGCTGACCTCTCGTGTACAAGATAGCCAGGACCTTGCCCCAGGCTCCAAAATTGTGTTGACGCCCGCGGCGCTGTCGCCCGAGCGCAGCAAGATGAATGTCAGTAGCATTGCGTTGTCGATACTTGCGACGATCGCTTTCGTCTATGCACTTCAGTGGGCTCGAGAATTTTTTATCCCGCTTATTTTCGGTGTCTTGATCTCCTACACGCTTAACCCCATGGTCGTTTGGCTGGAGCGCATTAAGGTGCCACGTGCCATAGGCGTAGGGCTTGTCATGCTTTGCCTTCTGGCTACGACAGCCCTGGTAGCGACCAAGATCTACAGAGAGGCTCAGGCCATTATGGATGAAACGCCTATGGCGATCTATAAGGTCAGTAACGCGCTTAAAAGGACGCAGGACGGCAAGCTGGGCATATTGGACAGACTTCGCAACACCTCCGACGCGCTAAAAAAAGCGGCCAGTTCCGCAACTGACGCAACTGCCGACAATCACGCCAAGGCCAAAGCCAAAGACAAGATCCAGGCACCCGCTGCGGCAGTTGCCAAGCCATCTGGATTTAACTTGACCGATTGGCTTTGGGCAGGGTCGCTAAGCATCATGGGTTTGATGGGGCAGCTGCTTATGGTTCTATTCCTCGTTTTTTTCGCTCTGTTATCCGGAGACACATTCAAGCGAAAGCTGGTCAAACTTACTGGTCCCACACTTACAAACAAGAAAATCACGGTTCATATTCTGGATGATATCAATACCTCCATTCAACGCTATATGTTTATGCTTTTTATCCTGAATGTATCGTTGGCCGTAATTACCTGGCTTGTGTTGCAGTGGTTTGGTCTCGATAATCCGGGGGCTTGGGGGGTTGCCGCAGGCTTACTTCATGTCATCCCGTATTTCGGGCCGTTGATTGCTGCTGCAGCAATAGGTGTTGCTGCGTTTTTGCAGTTCGAGTCGTTTTCGATGATGTTTCTAGTATTTAGTGCATTGATGGCGATTTCAGCGGTGGTTGGAATGCTGGTGACTACCTGGATGACAGGCCGGATTGCAAAAATGAACGCAACCGCCGTTTTCATTGCGCTATTGTTTGGCGGATGGCTCTGGGGGATATGGGGCATGTTGCTTTGCGTTCCGCTTGTCGTTGTTATAAAGGTCATTTCGGAACGTATTGAAGGCATGCAGCCCATTGCAGAATTGCTGGGTGAATGATTTCTTTTTGGATCTGGGCACGTTGCTTGCTGATCGTTATAGACAGCACTTCAACACAACGGAGATTAATTATGAAACGAAAACTTTCGATATCCCGCAGCAAGGGCCTTGCCGTTTTGGCCGTCGCATTGGCCAGCCTGGCGTTTGCGGGATGCACGACCACTGCGCCTAAAGATCAGGCGACGGCTGCCCAGCAGCGCAACGATATCAACACGAATGCAAATACGACGCTGTCGAGGCTTTACAAGTCGACGCCTGATGCGCGTTCGCTGGTTGAGCGGGCTAAGGGAGTTCTGGTGTTTCCCACTGTTTTAAGCGCTGGATTTGTGATCGCTGCTGAACATGGCAACGGAGTCTTGCGTGTCAACGGCCGCGACCAAGGTTATTACAGTACGACGGCTGGTTCTATCGGCTTTCAGGCAGGCGCCCAGTCTAAAGCGATTGTATTGTTGTTCATGACTCAAGAGGCGCTGGACAAATTCCGCAACAGTAACGGCTGGACAGTTGGCGCTGACGCGACGGTAGCCATTGCCAATGTGGGTGCAAATGGCAAAATAGACACTAATACCGCAAAGCAATCGGTTGTCGGTTTCGTGCTTACCAATGCCGGACTGATGGCTGGAGTCTCGCTTGAAGGCGCCAAAATACAAAAGGTCAACCTCTAAGCTGATACATAGCGATGGGTAAACTGACGGCAAGGGCAAAAGTAGGAATAGTTG
>JBDTLC010000107.1:0-5803 GCA_039935015.1 Paralcaligenes sp.
CACTGGGCCATTTAACCATGAGGTTTTGAGTGTGGGATAGGAGCGTGGAGTCGGGACTGTCAATCGCGTGTTGGCTTTCCTTGCTTAGGATGCCGGTCACAAACTTGACTGAGCAAATGTATGGTCACCAACCGTTCCAACTGAATTTATTCGAGCTACCATAACTGCATGTAAACCCGGATTCTTCATTGGAGCTTTTCATGATTCCCATATCAAAATTCAAAGCGGCAGCCTGCCATGTCTCCCCAATCTATTTCGATCTTGAGGCTACTATCGACAAGACCTGCGCACTGATTGCCGAAGCTGCGAGTAACGGTGCCAAGATCGTAGCCTTCCCCGAAGCCTACGTCTGTGCGTTCCCGGTGTGGTCAGGCGTCCGCGCGCCGGTCGAAAACCACGACTTCTTTGTACGCATGGCACGTAGCGCTGTCACCATCGACCATCCAGCCATCGATCGGGTGCGACGCGCTGCGCGCGCAAATGGTGTCGTGGTCTCCATCGGTATCAACGAGGCCTCCAAGGCCAGTGTAGGTTGCATCTGGGACACCAACCTGCTGATCGGTGCTGACGGACGCCTCCTCAACCGCCATCGCAAACTGGTGCCGACCTATTGGGAAAAACTTACTTGGGCCAATGGCGACGGCAGCGGCTTACGCGTGATTGATACCACTGTTGGCAAGGTAGGCGCACTTGTGTGCGGAGAGAACACCAATCCACTGGCGCGGTACAGTCTGATGGCGCAAGGAGAGCAAGTTCATATTGCTTCTTATTCACCGTGCTGGCCGACGCATCCTGCCACGAGTAAAGAGCGTTATGACCTGGCTGCTGCTATCCGAATTCGTTCGGGTGCACACAGCTTTGAGGCCAAGTGCTTCACCATCGTCGCCGCGGGCTTTTTCAGCGATGCCGCAGCCGATCTGATCTGCCGTGGCGAGCCTGCCGCCCGGGCACTGGTGGACAGCTCTCCGCGTAGCGTCTCAATGATTGTTGGCCCCACAGGCTCGGTAATCAGCGACACCTTGCAAAATGAAGAGGGAATCGTCTACGCAGACATTGATCTCGATGATTGCATCATCCCTAAACAATTCCATGACGTTGCAGGCGGCTACAACCGGTTTGACGTATTCACCCTGCATGTCAATCGCGCCACACTGGAGCCCGCTGTTTTCCACGATCTGCCTGTAATATCGCCGACCAGCACGGAATTATCTGAAGACAACACGGCCGCGACCTGAGAGTTTCTGAAGCCGCATCTCGTCGATCGGAGCAGGCGTGTTTATGCCCTCGAGCACCATTTCGATGTGTTTACGGCCTGCAACCCCCTGTTAACGCAGCACATGCATCGTACGGGTGGCGCTGATGTGTTTGCTGTTCTGGTCGGTAATGCGAATCGTCACCACACGTGCGGTGAAGTTGTCGGGTAGCTGGGCGCTGCCGCGCACAAATGCGTATTGCTGCAGATCAACGCTTATTAGCGGTAGTTTGATCGTATTGGTTTTGCCGTTGGAGTAGCGGCCGGCCACAGACAGCTCCATATCTCCCTGATATCGAGTGGCTTTTTTGTTGTCGTCCTGCATTACCAGAACTTGGTAGTCAAGTTGCCCGGCATTGTTTTTAAAGGTGGCCGATCGTATGCCAGGCGAGGTGCCGCGTGGATCGGGGGGCATGGCGTCGGCGAACAGTTGCAGGGCACCGTCGCTTTTGGCTGCCTGAGCTTGGGCCTGTTTGAGTTGCGCCGATTGGTGGGCAAGACTGGTTTTGGCTTCGGTCAGATCATGCGTTTGCTGGTTAAGTTGCGATTGCAGGCGTTGCTTGTCTAAATTGGCGCTGTTGATGTCGTTGTGCAATTGTTCCGACTGCTCCACGGTCAGCCGTGGCGGTCCATAGTTTTTTTGCAGGAACAGCAGCCCTCCTGATCCCAGTACGACCCCTGTCAGCATCAATACTAACCAGCGTGGTATGCGGCGCGGGCGACGGGAGCTGCCATACGCGGTAGGTTTGAATACGCTGCGTTTTGAAGAACCGAAACTCGCCATGTTGAAAATGTCCTGTGTTGCGGGCCGAAGGCGTCAAGCCAAGCATCGGCCGAAAAATCTTTAAATCTTAATATGAAAAAAAAGGTCGCGCACGCGTTGGCGGCTTTTTTTGCCTTTTGCCGGATTTCGATACATCTGCGAACGATGCCTGGCACCCACAAGGGGTGCCACTACCAATAGGTGCCTATTGGGGGTGCCAAACCTCCAATTGGCAATACGGCATCGGCAAAGGTCGAAACTATCACGGCCCCTCTAAGTGTACCTTGCGTGGCCTGGATATCTAGCCGGTAGGGTCGCTGCTGCTGGCGCCTAGCTGATGATCCAGTGCGTCTAGGCGGGCGGGCGTTCCTATATCGATCCAGGCGCCTGAATAGTGGCGGCCCGTCACTTGATGTGTTTGCATAGCCTGTCGCAGCAGCGGGGCCAGGCGTGCCGCGCCGGATTTTGCTATGTGCTGGAACAGCGCGGGACGATAAACCCCTATGCCAGAGAACGTGAACGTAGCGGATGCTCCTGTCGCGTTGGATGTCGCGGATGCTTGTGTCGCTTGACCGTCCATCACCTCGTGGTGGCGCGACAGCAAAAAGTCTCCTGACGCGTGGTGTTCGGGGTTGGCCACAAGCAGCAGCCAGGCCAGTTTTTTTTGTTGCGTAAGAATCGCCCCCTGCTGGAAGGCTTCAATCGGGTCCCAATCGCACCAGATATCGCCGTTGAGGACTAGAAAGGCTTCGTCCTGGAAAAAATCCAGCGCATGGGCAATGCCGCCAGCTGTTTCAAGCGCTTGGGGCTCTGCAGAATAACTTATACGTGCACCCCAACGCCGCCCATCTTGCAAGGCGGCTTCGATCAGGTGGCCTAGCCAGGCGTGGTTAATGATGATGTCGGCTATTCCGGCTTTGACCAGTCGTTCAATGTGCCACACAATCAGGGGTTTGCCGCCGACTTGCAGCAAGGGCTTGGGAGTGGTGTCGGTAAGCGGCCGCATGCGTTCGCCCCGGCCCGCCGCCAGAATCATGGCTCGCATTAAAACGTGTATCCCGTGGTGACTTGACGGCCGTCCAGTTTATCGAGCAGGCGTAATAGCGAATGAAAAACCCCATAACGGTGTGCCACTTGTCGCACATAGGTATTGACTCGTGGCATATGCTGCAGATAATGGCTTTTACCGTCGCGATGCGAAAGCCGTGCAAAAACACCTAGTATGCGCAGGTTGCGCTGCAGACTCATCCATTCGTAAGCTCGATGGAATTCGGCAAAATCCGGTGTAATGGGCAGTTCCGCCGCCTTGGCGGCCTCCCAGTAGCGTATCGCCCAGTCCAGTTGCTGCGGTTCTTCCCAAGTGGTGCGTGCGTCCATCACCAGCGAAGCCAGATCATAGGTCAGGGGACCTGCCAGAGCGTCCTGATAGTCGATAATCCCCGGATTGGGGCCATATTCGGGGCGGTCACACACCATGAGATTGGGCGAGTGGAAATCGCGATGAACGAATACGGTGGCCTGCTGTGCATTGTCCTGGACCAGCAGGGCAAAGGTCTTTTGCAACATAGCCTGCTCTTTGTCGGTTAACTGGGCCTGACAGTGCTCCTGTGCGTACCAGTGCGGAAACAGGGTGAGTTCAGCCGCCAGGCGTTCCTGGTCGTAGGGCGGCAGGCCTGTAGTCCGGGCTTTTTGCAGGTGCACCAGTGCGTTGATGGCCTCACGGTAAAGCTGTTGCAGCCGCCCATCGTCTATGCCTGACACAATGGCCTGGTAGTACGTTTGCTTACCTAAATCGGATAAGAGTAAAAATCCTTGGCTCAGATCTTGAGCTAAGATGTTGGGTACGTTCAGGCCTGCGTTTTCGAGCAATTGTCCTGCGTGTAAAAATGGTTGACAGTCTTCTTGTGCCGGGGGGGCATCCATGACAATCACGGTGCCCCCTTTCCCGTTAAGACGGAAATAGCGTCGGAAACTGGCATCGCTCGATGCCGGTTCAAGAGTGTTCGGGTCGAGATCGTGAGTTTGGGCGATGCTTTTGAGCCAATGCTTCAGGGCGGTGAGTCGGGAATCTGGGCTAGAGTTCAAAATCAATTCCATAATGATGGGTCGTAGCGGTTTTCTCTCGGTGGCCATGCTTTAACCATAGACACCTTAGCTTCTCTATAATACCGGGTCGCCAATCGTTTCGGGGCGGCCGTTTTATGAGCAATATCCGTTTTTTGGGGACAATAGGCCCGTGCGTTTGGTTTGGTGGTTACTTTTCTTCGTTGCAGCGACCGTGCCGGTGGCGCAGGCCCAGCAGGCCGGTTCCGTCGCCTTGTCCGAATTAAGTATTGCGCCCAATCTGCAATTGCACAAGAACCTGAACGAAGACCAGATGTCGGTGTTCTTGGTAGGTGACAAGATCGAGTCTGATCCCGACGGCAAAGTTACGCTGACGGGCTCTGCCGAAGTGCGTCGCATCGATTCGGTGGTCAAAGGCGACCAGATCGATTATCAACGATCCACGGGGCAGGTACACGTGGTGGGCAATGGTCTGATTATGCGCGATGCGAGCATTGTTCGCGGGCCGTCGCTGGACTACAACGTTAACAGCAACACCGGCGAGGTCAACGACCCCAATTTCTGGCTGGGGGCAGGGGGCGGCGCCGGCACGGCAACTCATGCCGACATTTTAAGCAAAAGTAAAATGCGTTTGACCAAGGCGACGTATTCGGGCTGTCCTTGCCCCGACCCGGCCTGGTATATAAAAGCGACCAAGGTCGATCTGGATTCGGCTGAAAACGAAGGGGTGGCGCGCAACGGCGTATTGTATTTCAAAGGGGTGCCCATTCTGGCGTCGCCTTATTTCACTTTTCCTATCAAGAAAGAGCGTAAATCGGGTTTTTTGATTCCGACCTATGGCACCTCGAGCAATAGCGGTTTTGAGTTTTCACTACCGTATTACTTCAATCTGGCGCCCAATTACGATGCAACGCTTACGCCCAAATATATGAGCAAGCGTGGCCTGCAGTTGGGGGGCGAATTTCGGTATCTGGGGTCTGGTTATAACGGGCAAATCACGGGCACTTATTTGCCCAAGGATGCGCTGACCACTACGCCGCGCTGGATGTACATTGCGCAACATGCTCAGGTTCTGGGGGGCGGATTTACCGCCATGTACGATATCCGGCGCGTATCTGACGACAACTATTTTCGAGACTTTACTTCCTTTGGTTTGAACGACGCAATGTTCAATACGCTGCCCAGCGTGGCCCAGCTTAATTGGAGCGGCTACAAGTACTGGAGCTCATACCTGCAAGTCTATACCTATCAGACGCTGCAGGACTCCACCGCCGGCTATACTGCGCCACCCTATAACAAGTTGCCCGAACTGCACGTGTTGGGGGCGCGCTACAACTGGGGTGGGGTTGACGTACAGTCCGACAACTACGCCACCAAGTTCGTGTCACCCTTGTATCGGGGCAATATACCGGCGTTTTCGCCTTATTACGGTCTGCATGTTTTACCCGACGGAGCGCGCTTTAGCTCATACAACACGGTTTCGTATCCGATTGTGCACGCAGGCTGGTATGTGACACCCAAGATCGGCCTGCATATGAGTCAGTACAACACGCAATGGTATGGCTTGAATCCTGGCTACCCCTCCACGCAGTCGCGCATATTGCCTATTATGTCGGTGGATTCGGGCATGACTTTCGAGCGCAACACCACTTTGTTTGGTCATGACGCGATTCAAACTCTGGAGCCGCGGATGTATTATCTGCGCGTGCCTTATCGGGATCAGT
>JBDTLC010000108.1:0-16246 GCA_039935015.1 Paralcaligenes sp.
TTATTCCTTGGTTCATAATATGGAACAAATAAAAAACCTGACGCCGCCTTGGCAAGCTTCGGGCGCTCAGGCGATTCATCGCGCTATCAAGGTGCTGCGTTGCATTGCCCGCGCCAGTAATGAAGGGGTCAGTTTGTCTGCGCTAACCAAACAGGCCGGCTTGATTAAATCTACCACGCACAGACTTACAACCGCACTAATTGCAGAAGGGCTGGTCGAGCAAGACAATAAGACTCGACGCTATTACCTGGGGGCAGGGTGTCACGCGCTGGGCTTGATTGCGTCGAACCGGTTCGGCCTGCACAAGGTGGCCGCCAAGCATGTTTCCAGGCTGGCACAAGAAACCGGCGACACGGCATTTTTCTCGATTCGGCAAGATACCAATGCTGTTTGCGTGCTTCGGGAAGAAGGTGATTACCCCTTGAAGTCGCATGCGCTGCTGGCCGGAGATCGTCACCCGCTGGGCGTAGGAGCCGGCAGCCAGGCTATGCTGGCTGCTCTTGCCGACAGCGAGGTGGACTACTGTATCGAGCACAATATTGAATACGTTATGGCCACCTATCCCAAATTCAGCCGCGCCCTCATGGTGCAACTGGTTGAACAGGCCCGCGCCAAAGGGTATGCGGTCAACCCGGGGCTGATCCTGGCGGGCTCGCTGGGTATAGGAGTGGCGTTGCGTAATGGGCAGGGCGAGGTCGTTGGCGCTTTAAGTATTGCCACGGTCGAGGGCCGGCTGGAGCCGGACAGGGAAGCCGAACTATACAAACTGCTAAGGCGGGAAGCCGAAAAGCTTGAGCAATCGCTGGCGGCAAGTCGTTAATTTTCAGGCTTGCGCTTTATCAATCATTCATGCTGTAGGCAACAAGGAGATTTTTCATGACAAACAAGGCAGTCATCGTCGGGTGGTCGCATATCCCGTTTGGCAAGCTTATCGAACCCGATACCGAAGCCCTGATGGCTCGAGTCTCAGGTGCAGCGCTTGAACATGCGGGCATTACCGCCAAAGAGGTCGATGGCATCTACGTCGGCGTGATGAATAACGGCTTTCAAAAGCAAGACTTCCAGGGTGCCCTGGTCGCTTTGGCCGATGCCGATCTGGCTTATGTGCCGGCAACCCGGCTTGAAAATGCCTGTGCAACGGGCTCTACGGCCTTGTATGCCGCTATGGATTTCATCGAGGCAGGACGAGGGCGCGTGGCGTTGGTGATAGGCGCCGAAAAAATGACCAGCCGGCCCAACTCCGAGATTGGCGATATCTTGCTTAATGCCAGTTATCGCAAGGAAGAGGCTGGCATCCAGGGCGGTTTCGCGGGGTTATTCGGCCAAATAGCGCAAAATTATTTTGATCGTTATGGTGATAAAAGCCGCGAGCTCGCCATGATTGCCGCGAAAAATCATCATAACGGCGTAAGCAACCCTTATGCGCAAATCCGCAAAGATCTGGGGTTCGATTTCTGCAACGACGTTTCCGAAAAAAACCCCTATGTGGCGCGACCACTGCGGCGCACCGATTGTTCGCTGATTTCCGATGGTGCCGCGGCCATTGTCGTGGCCGATGAAGAATTCGCCGCCCAGTTGCAGCGCGCTATCCGCTTTAAGGCGCGACAGCAGGTCAATGACATTTTGCCGCTTAGTCGGCGCGACCCAATTGCGTTTGAAGGCGCGGCGCGTGCCTGGCGTCAGGCGCTTGCCGCCTCGCACCTGTCGCTCGATGACCTTGATCTGGTTGAGACACACGACTGCTTTACGATTGCGGAGCTGATCGAGTATGAAGCGATGGGTCTGGCGGCCAGGGGCGAAGGCTACAAGGTCGTGCAGGAAGGGATCACTCGCAAAGACGGACGTTTGCCGGTCAACCCGTCGGGTGGCCTCAAGTCTAAGGGGCATCCGGTCGGAGCCACCGGCGTGTCTATGCATGTCATGGCCTGCATGCAGTTGACCAATACGGCGGGCGATATGCAGATCCCGGGTGCCAGGCTCGCGGGGGTGTTCAATATGGGCGGCGCAGCGGTCACCAACTATGTCAGTATCCTGGAGCGCGTTAAGTGACGCAAGTTTTACACGATCCGGTGGGCGGAGTGCGGCCCATGTCGCGGCGGGTGATGAATCTGGCCGGCTTTGCAAGCCAGACGGCAAGCCGGCTGGCGGGTCGGCCCGCACTGGTGTGTGACGAGGTCGTCACTGCCTGGAGCGAACTGGAAGAGCATGTTCAGGCTTTGGCGCAGGTGTTTCAGAGCAAAGGGCTGAGAAAGGGCGACCGCATTTTGATCCATTCGTCGAACTGTCGCGAATTGCTCGAAGCGATGCTGGCTACCTTTCACATAGGCGCGGTATGGGTACCTACCAATTTTCGCATCACGCCCGACGACGTTTTGTATTTGGCGCGAAGCGCAGATGTCTCGGCGTTTATCTGTCATGCCGATTTCCCGCAACATGCAGGCATCGCGGGCCAAATGACAGGCTTGAAACTGTTTGCCCGGATCGGCTCGGCGGCGTTTGCGCAGGCATCGATCGATGATCTGGTCGCGGCCAAATTAGCCGAAGGACCATTGCAGCCACAGCCTGCCGAACAGGTCGACTACGACGATCCATGCTGGTTCTTTTTTACCTCGGGCACGACTGGCAAGCCCAAGGCGGCAGTCCTCACCCACGGGCAAATGGCCTTTGTGATCACCAACCATATTTGTGATCTGATGCCCGGCCTGGGCGTGAACGATGCCAGTCTTGTGGTGGCGCCTTTGTCGCATGGCGCAGGGGTGCATTTTCTGGCTCAGGTGGCGCGTGGTGCTGCCACAGTGCTTTCGTCTCAGCCCAAATTTTCGCCTGAAACCGCGTGGCGCTGGATAGAAAAATATCGGATCAGCAATTTTTTCACCGTGCCCACCATCCTCAACATGCTGGTCGCCCACGAGAGCGTCAACCGTTACGATCACTCTACACTCAAGCATATTATTTATGCGGGCGCCCCTATGTATCGGGCTGATCAGAAGCGGGCGCTCGCCAGCCTGGGCCAGGTCTTGGTTCAGTATTACGGTTTGGGAGAGGTGACAGGAAACATCACTGTCTTGCCGGCGGACGAGCACTTCATCAATGATGCGCAAATGACCCGGTCGGGATCTTGCGGGTTTGCACGTACCGGCATGCAGATATCGATCCAGGATGTCGATGGCCAGGTGCTGAGCGCCCATCAGTCTGGCGAGATCTGCGTGTGCGGACCGGCCGTATTCGCGGGCTACTACAACAACCCCGAAGCGAATCGCAAAGCTTTTCGCGATGGCTGGTTTCGTACGGGTGACCAGGGTCACATGGATGATCAAGGCTACGTGTACATTACAGGTCGCGAGTCCGATATGTATATTTCGGGTGGATCCAATATTTATCCGCGCGAAATAGAAGAGAAGGTGCTGACGCACGAAGCCATTAAAGAAGTGTGCGTGTTGGGAGTGCCTGATCCAAAGTGGGGTGAGGTGGGTGTAATGGTCTGCGTGCTGAAGGAAAATGCACAATGGGACGCAGCGGCTTTCAACGTCTGGGTGCAAGCAAATATTGCGCGCTACAAGCAGCCGCGGCAAATCGTGATCTGGCCCGAATTGCCCAAGTCCGGATATGGCAAAATCACCAAAAAGCTGGTCTATCAGGCATTGCTGGACAGCGGTGCGTTGTCTGCACCGTGAACGGGATGTATTGCTAAGGACAGACATAATGAGCGACACAGGACGCGTTCAGCTACTAAAACATGCAGGGCCTGTTGCGACGGTTCGGCGCGATGTGCTAATTGGCCGCGATCAAAAGACGTATCGGATCCCTTTGCGCCGCGGCGAGACTTTGCACGCGTCGGTAGTGCATTCATTAAAGACGCTGAAGCTCAAGACCGCGGCCTTAAGCATCAAGATGCTCAGGCTGGACAGCTTGCGCTATTGCATGACCCGGGAAGGTCTCGGCGATGAACCGCTGGCGGCCTATTCACCACCCCGCATGCTGATGGAGCCGTCCATGTTGATTGGGTCCGGCGCCACGGTCGGGGCCGACCAGCAAGGGGGCTACTTCATACATTGTCACGGCTTTGTGGTGACATCGACTGGTGACATGATCGGAGGCCATTTCTTGACCGAGGACTGTCTTATCGGCGAGGACGGTGTGGCCTACCTTTACGCGCTTGATTACCTGAGCCTCGTGATCGGTATCGACCCGGAAATTAAAACGACTGTATTCCAGCCGGCTTATCGTGAGACATGCCATGCATCTGATTGAACAAGGACATACTGGGCGGATTTTCTATCTGCGCATTCACCCCAACGAAGATTTGGTGCAGAGCGTGGAGAAAGCGTTCATGGAAGCGGGTCTGACGCGTGCCCTGGTGCGTAGTGGCCTGGGAAGCCTGGCGCATTGCTGCGTGGCCGTGGGACCGGACAGGCATGAGGACATGCCGGGGCCGGCCGTTGAAATCCTTCATCTAAGTGGTGAAATCGCGTCGGATGCCGGTGAGAACCCTCGGGCCTGCTTGACGGGGGCGGTACTGGATACATTTGGAGTCATCCACGCCGGAGAGTTTGTCACGGGTCGCAACCCTGCTTGCATGACGATTGAGGTCGTCATGGAAGAGTGGGTGGTAGAACAGACTTTTGACTATTAGGCAGGTAAGTGCAGTATTGGCCAATGAATAGGTGAGAAACAATGAGCGTCATGTCTGAGGTGGTGGTGGTGACGGGGGGTGCGTCCGGAATTGGCCTGGCCATGGCCCGTGGATTGCTGGCAGATGGCTGGAAGGTATTGATTCTGGATATAGTCCCGGAGCGCGTTGCGGCGGTTGAAAAGGAATTCCAGTTGCCGGACCCCTCGCGGATTCGCGGCGAAACAGTCAATGTGACCGACGAAGCGGCGGTAGCGGCGGTGATCACCCGCTGCGAAGCCGAGTTCGGTCCGGTTGCCGGTCTGATCAATTCGGCCGGCGTTGCCGCGGCGGTTCCTTTTTTGCAGACCGAGGTGGCGTCCTTCCGAAAAATTCTTGAGGTCAATGTGATCGGCTCATTTATCGTCGCCAAAGCCGTAGCGCGAAATATGAAACAACGCGGCTCAGGCTCGATCGTGAATATTTCTTCGGTGTCGGGACAGCGCGGCAACTACGGCCGGACGGCTTATGGTGCCTCCAAGGGCGCAATTATTACCATGACCCGGGTTATGGCCAATGAGCTGGCCGAGTTTGGCATACGTGTTAACGCCATTGCTCCTGGACCGATCGATACGCCGATGGTTAAGGAGATGCATACCCCGGAGGCGCGCAAACAATGGAACGCGGCGGTTCCCATGCATCGCTACGGTGCGCCCGAAGAATTATGCGGCACGGTCAACTGGTTGCTGGACAGCAAGAAATCCAGCTATGTAACGGGCCAGATCATCGCTGTGGACGGTGGCTTCGACAGCGCGGGCCTGATAAGTCACCCCGCAGCATAGATGAGGTACTTGTGGGGTTGAAAATGGCAGCCACAAGGGCTGCTGCTACGAGCGAAGGGCGTGTTTTTGTAGTGGCATCCCTTGTGGCTGCCATTCTGACAATGCCCTATTTTTTTGTCTTGCCAGGCTTTGTCTTACCAGGCTTTTTCGGTAGCGCCAGCATGGTGCCGCGGCAAGTCTTCGCGCCGCACAGGCAGAGATATTCCTGGCGTAGCTTACGGGTGATTTTTTCATCCATAACCAGGCCATAGTCATAGAATAATTCGTCACCTGATGCAATATCGCGCAAGGCAACGATGTACACATGCTTGCCTTGGGCGCTTTCCTGAGATTCGCAGTTGGGGGCGCAGGAGTGGTTGATCCAGCGCGCGTCGTTGCCGTGGTCGCCACCGTCAATGACTTTGCCCGAGCTGAGGGCAAAGAAAAAGGTATGAAAGGGATCGTCGGGGTTGACGGGATGCAACGCGTCGGCCCTTTCCGGGCTGATGCGTTTGCCGGCATATTCGATAATTCGGGTTCCCGCCTTGATGTCTCGCGCCGCGAAGACGCCGGTGCCATGCAAGTTGGATTGTCTAACGGTGTGCCAGGGCAAGCGGGGATCGGTCATAGGATAGGTTTTACGGGCTGACAGAGGTAGTGGATAATACGGGACAATAGCGTATCTTATTTATCACCTTTCAGCCATCTCGTGAATACTCCTACTGAAGCATCAAGCCGTACCGGCGCGCAAGTCTTGTTGGAAACCCTGATCGACCATGGTGTTGATACCATTTTCGGCTATCCGGGGGGGGCTGTGCTGCCCTTATATGACGCGCTTTATTCCGAGCCCCGGATTCATCACGTTCTGGTGCGTCACGAGCAGGCAGCCATGCATGCCGCCGAGGGCTATGCGCGCTCAACCGGTCGGCCCGGCGTGGTGCTAGTCACTTCCGGCCCAGGCATGGCCAACACTACCTCGGGGCTGCTTGATGCCTTGTGCGACTCAATCCCGGTCTTGTGCATCAGCGGCCAGGTGGCGACTGGGGCAATTGGCACCGATGCCTTCCAAGAGTGCGACGCCGTGGGCATTTCGCGGCCTGTCACTAAGTGGAATGCGCAGATCAGGCGCAGCGAAGATGTCGCCGCCATTGTTGCCAAGGCTTATCGCCTGACGACTCACGGAAGGCCCGGCCCAGTATTGCTTGATTTCCCTAAAGACATCCAGATTGGGCTCGTGCCCGCAGACTTTACCCGCAGCGAAAGCCCCAATCCACCTATTGGCATCGAGGCGGCGAATCCGGTGGCTGAAGCCGCTGTCAAACGGGCGGCGGCCCTTATCGCCAATGCGCGCCGACCGGTTTTCTATGGCGGCGGCGGTCTGGTGAACTCGGGCGTAGACGCGTGTCAGGTCTTTACCAGTTTGGTAGAAGAGTTGGGCGCGCCATGCACGCTGACGCTTATGGGGCTTGGCGCCTTCCCAGCCGACAACCCGCTGTTTGTTGGTATGCTGGGCATGCATGGAACGCTAGAGGCCAATCTGGCCATGCATCACGCCGACTTGATCATTTGCGTGGGTGCGCGCTTCGACGACCGGATTACCGGCCGCCTGTCAGACTTCTGCCCCCACGCCAGCAAAATCCATATAGATATTGATCCCGCCTCGATCAACAAGGTTGTTCGCGCCGATGTGGCAATGGTGGGCGACTGTTATCCTTTGTTACGCGCTTTACGCAAGGAGTTGGGGCAGACCGATCTGCCCGCAGACCGCCTTGATGCCTGGTGGCAGCGCATCGGCGTTTGGCGCGCGCAAGATTGTCTGAAAGTTGTGCCCTCGACCGAGTATATTTTGCCGCAACATCTCATGCAGCGGATCGATCATGCGCTGACTGGCACTGATGCCATCATCTCCACCGACGTGGGCCAGCATCAAATGTGGGCCGCGCAATATATCAAGTTCAATCGCCCCAATCGCTGGCTGACCTCGGGCGGTGCCGGAACTATGGGGTATGGCGTACCGGCCGCCTTTGGTGCGCAAATCGCCCATCCCGATAAACTCGTTGTCTGCGTCAGCGGCGACGCCTCGGTGTTGATGAATATTCAGGAGCTGGCCAGCGCCATCCAGCATCAGACGCCGATCAAGGTCGTGCTCTGCAATAACGGGCATATGGGGATGGTGCGGCAGTGGCAGGAATTGATACATGAAGGCCGCTATAGTCACAGCTACAACGCGTCGTTGCCCGACTTCGTGGCCCTGGCCAAGGCCTTTGGCTGGGGAGCTGCGCGGGTTGATGACCCGGCGCAGTTGGACGCCGCCCTGGCCCAATGCCTGGCCTACCCAGGCCCATTCTTTCTGGATGTGGTTGTGCGCCCACAGGAAAACTGTTTCCCCATGATGCCTGCCGGCTGCGGCCATCAGCAGGTGATGCTGTCGGAAGATACCTGGTACGTTGAAGATTGAGACAAGCGTAATGTAGCGCCACCCCTTGTGGGTGGCATCTTGCATAGATGACAGGCACGAGGCCTGTCGCTACATCAAAACGGCGGATCGTCGTCCTCTGCGGCGCTGGAGGGTTTTGTTGTTTGATCGGTGGCCTTTTTCGCGGCAGGTTTATTGGCCGTTTTCCGGGCGCCCGTCGTGACGGTTTTACTTGCGGTTTTACTTGCGGTTTTCCGGGCGGTCTTGGCGGCTTTCTTGGCCGTTTTCTTTACCGCCGTTTTGCTTGCGGCTTTTTTACTGGTGCTGGCTTTGGCCTGGCCAGCCGCACTGTCGGCGCCGATCGCCGCTGTCCGTGTCACTCCGCGCTTGCCCGCTGTTTTTGCGGCCGTCGCCGTCTTGGTCGCCGTTTTCCGGCCTGGCTTTTCAGGCCGCGGTTCGAATTCGAAGCCGATTTTGCCGTTATCCTGTTTGACTAAAAAGGCCTTGAATTTGCGGTTCGTGCGGCTGGAGACAAAGCCACTAAGCAGGTCTGTTTTGCCTTCGGTCAGTAATTTCCGGATTTGCTCAGGAGCAATTTCCTGCTGCAAAATCATTTTTCCAGACCGGAAATCGCAGCTTTTATCTGGCCCCACTGACTTTTCGCATATGTAGTTCATTCCATGCTCATAGACATGGCTGCCGCATTTGGGGCAGGCTCCCAATGAGCTTTGGTCCGAAAAATCGACCGGCTCGTTATCCTTTTCGTCGTTTTGGCCGAAATCGAACTCGAGTTTATATTCGTCGGTAATGCGTAAAAGTGCAGCAAATGGCCGACCCATTTTGCTGATAAATCCGGGCAGCGGGCCCAGTGTGCGTTTGCTCAGCAATTCTTCGACTTCCGTGATTTCGAAGGTGCGCCCACCCGGATGCTTGCCTATAGAGAAGTCGCATTGGGTGCAGGCGTAGCGGCGGTAATTTTCTTTAACGACCGAGCCGCATTTGGGGCAGGGAGTGGAAAGCGTGGCGTAATCGCCGGGAACGGTATCGCGCTCGTATTCTTTGGCGCGTTTAACAATAACCTGGGTCATCTGCGCGATCTCGCGCATGAATGCTTCGCGGTCAAGCTCGCGATGTTCTATTTGCTTGAGGCGGTGCTCCCATTCGCCTGTCAGCTCGGGAGAGGTCAGTTCATTGACACCCAGACCTGATAACAGAGTCATGAGCTGGCGCGTCTTGGCGCTGGCAATCAGGTCACGCCCTTCGCGGCGCAAATAGCCTTCGTTCAACAAACCTTCGATGATGGCGGCGCGCGTGGCCGGCGTGCCCAAGCCGCGCTCTGACATGGCCTCGCGCAACGCTTCATCATCGACCAGCTTGCCCGCCCCTTCCATGGCCGAAAGCAGGGTAGCTTCGTTATAGTGCGCGGGCGGTTTGGTGACCAGTTCTTTAGCTTCTATTTCGTCGGTCTTGACGGTTTCGCCTTGGGCGACTGCAATCAGATTAGCCTCGTCGCCTTGTGCTTCGCGACCGTAAATGGCCATCCAGCCCGGCTTGACGAGCACCTTGCCCTCGGTCTTGAAATGGTGCCCGGAAACTTCGGTGATGCGTGTCGTAAGGTGAAATTCGGCCGCAGGGAAAAACACCGCAAGAAAACGCCGGGTAATGAGTTCGTATATTTTTCCTTCGGCGTCGCTCAGGTCGCGCGGGATCTGCAGCGTCGGGATGATGGCGAAGTGGTCCGATACCTTTTTACTGTCGAAGATCCGCCGGTTCAGCTTGACCCATTCGTTTTTGCATACGGTAGCGGCGAAGGGCCGGACACTGGCCGCCGCGGCGGAGCCGCCTTCGGAAAGCGCCTGCATGGTTTGCCTGACGGTTTGCAGATAGTCGTCGGGCAGGTAACGCGAATCGGTACGAGGGTAAGTCAGTGCCTTGTGGCGTTCGTAGAGCGTTTGGGCCAGCGACAGCGTGGTTTTGGCTGAGAAGCCAAAACGCGAATTGGCTTCTCGCTGTAATGAGGTCAGGTCAAACAATGCTGGCGACAGCTGGGTTGACGGTTTAGATTCTTCGCTAACCCGGCCTGTCTGATCGCGACAGGCCGCGACAATGGTGCGGGCTGCAGTCTGCGACCACAAGCGCGCGTCGCGCTGCTCAGGGTCGGTTTCATCTTTGGTGAACTTGGGGTCGAACCAGCGTCCGGTGTAAAAACCTGCCGCCGCAACGAAGGTGGCATGAACCTCCCAGTAGGCGCGCGGAACAAATGCGCGAATACGATCTTCGCGCTCGGCAACGATGGCCAGAGTGGGCGTTTGGACACGACCCACGGGGGTTTTGAAGAACCCTCCATCCTTGCTATTGAAAGCGGTCATGGCCCGTGTGCCGTTAATGCCGACCAGCCAGTCGGCCTCGGCTCGTGATCGTGCCGCCGCTTCCAGAGGTTTTAAATCCTCGTCGTCGCGCAAAGTGGCGAAGGCTTCACGGATGGCGGACTGCGTCATGGAACGCAGCCACAGACGCTGTATGGGCTTCTTGACGCCTGAATATTGCACGATGTAGCGGAATATCAGCTCGCCTTCGCGTCCGGCGTCGCAGGCATTGATGATGGCGTGCACGTCTTTGCGCTTGAGCAACCTGACCAACAGCTTGAGTCTTTCAGCCGATCTTTTGTCAGTGGGTCCAAGCTCGAACTGATCTGGAATCACCGGTAGATGGGCAAAGCTCCATTTGCCGCGGACGGGATCGTTAGGCGCAACCAAGCTCAGCAAATGGCCTACGCTGGAGGCGAGCACGAATTGTTCGCTTTCAAAATAGTCGCCGTCCCGGGTGAACCCCCCCAGGGCGCGGGATATATCCAGAGCAACCGACGGTTTTTCGGCAATAATCAACGTTTTGTTCATGAATTTCCAGTGACTTCATTTCGGCGGTCGTAGCGCGGATGATACGAGCGGAGAATCGCACTATGCAAGTCCAGAGCCATCAAAAAATCCAATCCTTTGACCAAAATTAGGCGGAATCCTTCCGAAAAACAACACTTTTGCCCATGCTTGCGAGGTGTTTGCGTGGGGGGCTGTACTTTTGCTTCCATGGCCGATTGTAGTGCGAACGGTATTTTTGGGCTTGCTCGACGCTAATCTGAAGCGTTGTAGATCGTTGGAGTCATGTAATGGAGAAGCGCGCCGCCCACCGATATTGCGCTGTCACCCAGAACGCCTGAGTATCGGGCGCGGCCAGAGCCTCGAAGCCCAGGTGCCGCCAGGCGGTGTTGAGCGTTGCTAGCGGATGAGTGCAGTCCATGGCCGCGGCATGGTTCTGTTTGGACAGTTTGCGGCCGTGCGCATCGATTACGAGCGGCACATGCATGACTCGCGGATAGGGCCGACTCAGATGGCGTGCCAGCATCTGTTGGCGGGCGGTTGAAGTTAACAGATCGGTGCCGCGCACAATATCGCTAATGCCTTGTTCTGTATCGTCGACGACGACGGCCAACTGATAGGCCCACAATCCGTCGGCGCGTTTCAAGATGAAATCCCCGACCTCGTGCTCCACGTCTTGTTCCTGTGCGCCCAGCCAGCGATCGTCGAACTGTTCGATTCCGGTCGATACGCGAAAACGCCAGGCACGTGCGATTCTGCCAGGTGGCAGGCCATTGCGGCACGAGCCTGGATACGTTTGCGCAAACAGCTCTTTGCGTGTACAAGAACAGCCGTAAATCAGGCCCTGGGCAGCCAACATGTCGAAGGCCGCCTGGTAGGCCGCGTAACGGTGCGATTGCCAAACTGGCGCTTCGTCCCACGGCATGCCCAAAGCCTGAAGTTGCCCCATGATCAGACGATCGGCTCCTGCTGCGACGCGGGGCGTATCAATATCTTCGATGCGTAGCAGCCACCGGCCGCGGTGGGCACGTGCGTCCAAATAACTGGCCATGGCGGTCACCAGCGACCCCGCATGCAGCGGGCCACTGGGGCTGGGCGCGAAACGGCCGGTATACCTGTGCATGGTTATGTAGCCCGCAGCGGGCGCCATACCTGTGGCTTTAGTGAGATAACCGAGACTGGTCGTCGGTGAGCAACTCTTCAAGAACCAGATGGTCGATTTCGGCCTCTTGGCTCCAGAGCACCATCAGGGCGATGATTTTTATCTTTTCAAGCGAAATGGGCGATTCATTGGCGGCTTGTGCGCGGTCGATAACGATTTCGCGCAGCACGGCGGGCAACACGTCGGAGTTGTCCAGAAAGCTGATGAAGCCAATGGCTTCGGTTCCCAGTGTCTGGTACTCGTATTCGGTGTAGATGCGCAGGCTGTCGTTTTGCGGGTTGCGCGCTAGCTCGACGCACTGCTCGGTGGTTTGAGCCAGGCCGTACAACCAGCCCAGCGCTTCATCGATGTCGTCGTGTTCAAAGCCTACTGCCGCCAGCTTGTGTGCCAGAATGTCAGCTTCTGGACATGCTTGAGGGGTGTAGTAATTCTCGAATAAATAAACCAATATATCGAACATGGCGATTCGGGTTGCCCCCCACAGAGTCAACGAATAATTAAGGGTTAACCGGTAAGGTCTGAATCGACTTTACGCTGATTTGGCATCCTGAGCAACCCGGCCTTAGAAATCGGGTGTTGCGCTAGTCATTTGCTCTAAAAGATGTTAAATCTGGCATTTCGCGCAGGAAATATCGGGGCGGCCGCTACAGGCCTCTACTCTATAACACACGGGAGTGCGATTTATGGAAGGGCAAAAGCGGGCAGAGAATGTGCCCTTGCCACTGGCGGCGCGCGTGGGCGACGCAATAGGTGATATTGATACGCCTAGTCTAATGCTGGATCTGGACGCGTTCGAAGAGAATTTGCGCACGATGCAGGTTCTGGCTGAACGTAATGGCGTGGCGTTACGTCCGCATGCCAAAGCCCACAAATGTCCCGAAATCGCATTGCGCCAGATCGCGCTGGGCGCGCAGGGCATATGTTGCCAAAAGGTGAGCGAAGCCTTGCCGTTTTTGGCTGCTGGAGTGCGCGACATTCATATCAGCAATGAGGTCGTGGGTGCCCCCAAGTTAGCGTTGTTGGCGCGCCTGGCCCGGCAAGCCAAAGTTAGCGTTTGCATTGATCATGCACAGGCTCTTTATGCGTTGTCGCAAGCCATGGAGCTCCAGTCTGCCTCGATAGCGGTTCTGGTGGAAATCGACGTTGGGCAGAAGCGCTGCGGGGTGCAAACTCCCGATGAAGCATTGGTGCTGGCGCGGCTTGCTCAGCAGTTGCCCAATGTTGAATTCGTTGGCTTGCAGGCCTATCACGGCGGCGTGCAGCATAAGCGCTCGCTTGACCAGCGTGAGAAATCCTGCAACAAGACGCAGCAGCTGATTCACACCTATCTGGATGCTTTTGAGCGAGCGGCAATTCCATGCCCGATCGTTACCGGCGGGGGGACCGGGACAGCAGCTTTCGATGCGGCAAGCAAGGTTTTTACCGAAATCCAGGCCGGTTCGTACCCCTTTATGGACGGTGATTACGCCAGCAACGATTGGGGCGAGGCACTTTCATTCAAGCACAGCCTGTTTTTGCTGGGTACGGTGATGAGTACGCCCACGGCTGAACGGGCGGTCGTCGATATTGGCTTGAAATCAACCAGTGCCGAAAGCGGCTTGCCACAACCGGCCGACGCGGCAATCGGCTGGAGCTGTCTGGCCATCAACGACGAGCACACCCTTTTACAAGCAGCAGATGCGAAGAGTCGCCCTGCTTTGGGTGCACAGGTGCGTCTGATACCGGGGCATTGCGACCCCACGTTCAATTTGCATGACTCGATCGTGGCAGTGCGCGGCCAGCGGGTTGAGGCGGTCTGGCCCATCAGCGCCCGGGGGCTGAGCCGTTGACGCGTACCGATAGCGTGGCCGCATCTGGCGCTGCTTCGACAGGGCTTACGGGGCGGTGAGCGCGATCAGCTCGGCGCCGTCGGTGACCTGATCGCCCACCGCGAAAAACAGCTCGTCGACGGTCCCGTCGACGGGCGCATGAATGGTGTGTTCCATTTTCATGGCCTCCATCACCAGTAGCACATCGCCGCTCTTAACGGGATCGCCGGCTTTAACATGGATGGCAATGATTTTGCCTGGCATGGGTGCCGTCAGGCCACCGGGATGGGCGCTGCTTTGCACCCGGGCGTGGTTGACCATGTCGTACGCTTGCAGCACGCATACTCCGCCGTTGACGAACACATGGGCCAAATCGCCGCGCAAAATGACGATCCCCGTGGTGTCGCGGCCATCAATTCCGATGCGCAACCGATATTGTCTGGGCGCTAGAGTTTCGGCATGCCATTGGAATGCCTGCTCGCGGTCGCCACCTTCGCAGCGGCAGAACCAGTTCTGTGCGTTGCGGCTGATCAGTATTTCGCGTGATTGACCGTTGTCGATAAGGGTGATGGGTCGCTTGTAGCATCCCGTGATACGCCAGCCATCAGTTTGCGCAAAAGGGTCAGCCTGCACCACGCTGGCGCGTGAGGCCGAAGTGTTCATGCCTTGGTCAGCCAGCAAGGCTGCGGCGGCCAGCGCAAGAGTACTGTCGGGTGCCTTTTCATTGGCGGGAAAGAGCGAATCGTGCTGACGTTCGATCAGTCCGGTGTCCAGGTCGGCCGCAGCAAATGCCTGATCGCTCATCAGGCGGCGCAGGAAGGCGATATTAGTGCTCACGCCCACGCATTGAATTTCGCCCAGCGCCTGGATCATGCGTGCGCGGGCCTGGTCGCGATCGGTGCCGCGCACGATGAGTTTGGCGATCATGGGATCGTAAAATGGGCTGATGGTGTCGCCGGCACGCACGCCGCCGTCCACCCGCACGTCGCCATTCTTGAATTGGACGTGGGATGGGAAGTTCAGCGCACTTAGCTTGCCGATCGAGGGCAGGAAGCCCTTCTCGGGGCTTTCGGCATAGATGCGCGCTTCAATGGCGTGTCCGGTAATGCTTAACTCTTCTTGCGTCATGGGCAAGGGCTCACCCACGGCCACACGCAATTGCCACTCGACCAGATCGAGGCCAGTAATCATTTCTGTGACGGGGTGCTCGACCTGCAACCGCGTGTTCATTTCCATGAAGTGGAATTGGCCGTTAGGCTCGACGATAAACTCGATCGTACCGGCGCCCACATAACCGACGGCACGTGCGGCCGCGACCGCGGCCTCGCCCATGGCGCGGCGGCGTTGTTCGGTCATCCCGGGCGCGGGTGCTTCTTCAGCGACCTTCTGGTGGCGGCGCTGCACCGAGCAGTCGCGTTCGAACAAATATATGCAGTGCCCGTGAGTGTCGGCAAATATCTGTATTTCAATATGACGCGGCTTTAGCAGATAGCGTTCGATCAGGACCTTGTCGTCGCCGAAACTGCTGGCTGCTTCGCGTTTGCACGAAGCCAGCGCTTCGGCAAAGGAGGCGCTGTTCTCCACGGTGCGCATGCCCTTGCCGCCCCCCCCAAGGCTTGGTTTGATCAGGACGGGATAGCCAATGGCGTCGGCTTCGGATTGCAGAAAGCCCGGGTCCTGATTGTCGCCGTGGTAGCCCGGCACCAGCGGTACGCCCGCTTTCGCCATCAATGTCTTGGCGGCCGATTTGCTCCCCATTGCGGCAATTGCCGCGGCGGGTGGCCCTACGAAAATGATGCCGGCATCGGCGCAGGCTCGCGCGAAGCCGGCGTTTTCGGACAGGAAACCATAGCCTGGATGAATGGCTTGTGCGCCGGTCTGGCGGGCCGCGTCCAAGATCGCGTCCATGCGCAGATAGCTCGCGCGCGGCTCGGAGCCGCCAATATGCACAGCGGTGTCGCAGTCGGCAACGTGGCGCGCCTGGGCATCGGCATCGGAATACACCGCTACGGTGCGCAGCCCCAGTCGGTGGGCCGTCGCCGCAACGCGGCGGGCAATCTCGCCGCGATTGGCGATCAATAAGGTCGTAAACACATGGACTCCTTGGACTACATTCTGAACAGGCCAAAACGTGTCTCTTCGATAGGGGCGTTAAGCGCCGCCGACAGACCCAGCGCCAGTACACGGCGCGTGTCGGCGGGTTGGATGATGCCGTCGTCCCACAAACGGGCCGTTGAGTAATAGGGATGCCCTTCTTTTTCGTATTGATCGCGAATGGGCGCTTTGAAGCTCTCCTCGTCTTCCGCGCTCCAGGTGCCGCCTTTGGCTTCGATACCGTCGCGCCGAACGGTGGCGAGCACGCTGGCGGCTTGTTCGCCGCCCATGACCGAAATGCGTGCGTTGGGCCACATGAGCAGTAGCCTGGGGCCAAAGGCGCGACCACACATGCCGTAATTGCCGGCGCCAAACGAGCCGCCGATCAGAATGGTGAACTTGGGCACTGCAGCGGTGGACACGGCGGTGACCATTTTCGCTCCGTGGCGGGCGATTCCTTCGT
>JBDTLC010000109.1:0-11061 GCA_039935015.1 Paralcaligenes sp.
CTTGCATTGGGCCTGGCTGCTTACGTGCTGTGGCAGATGGTATTAACCGTACTGGATCCCGAATGCAAGGAGGGCCGCTTGAGCCTGCAACGAATGGCGGTGCGCATCCACCATCTCTGGAGTGCCGCACTGCATTGCGTGCTTGTGGGTATTGCTGGCTGGCAGTTGCTGGGCTTCAGTCATGGCGGAGACGACGGGCAGACCCAGCAACTGCTGACAGCGATGGCGCTTCAGATTCAGGGTGGCCGCTGGTTGGTCGGAGGCATCGGAGTAGGGATCGTGGCGTACGCGCTGATACAGTGGGTCTTGGCCTGCTGCCCGCAAAAGAATACGCGAATGGAACTCGCCGACACGCCTCTGCGCGTTCCACTCCTGGCACTGTTTGTATTTGGCTACGCAGCTCGAGGAGCGCTGTTCGGGTTCATAGGTGTGCTCTTGGTTCGCGCAGCTTGGTGGCATGATCCGAACGAGGCGGCCGGCATCTCGGGGGCACTGCAGTCGATGCGTCATCAACCGTTTGGGCCGTGGCTGCTGGGTATTGTGGCCCTTGGGCTGATCGCCTTTGGAGTAGCTCAAATCGCCAAGGCCCGCTATCAGCGAGTCCGCGTCGACTGATTCTTCAAGCCAAAACCAAGAAGTGGGGGGTGGGCCCGCAGACGCATGTACAGCTTTGCCGCCAATCAGTCGTCGGGGAATTCCCACTTCTGGGCACTGGCGCCTGCCAGCTCCTGAACGCGTTTTTCGTCCTGACCGAATTCTGCCGCAATGCCGCTATACGTTATTAAGCCCCGGTCCAGAACGTACGCGCGATCAGCGATCTTAATAGAGGCACGCACGTTTTGCTCAATCAGGAGCACAGAGGTACCTTCGTTGCGGGCAGCGACTATAACGTCAAACACATTCTGTACGATCAGCGGAGCCAGACCTTGCGAAGGCTCGTCCAGTAGCAGCAGCTTCGGGTTGAGCAGCAGAACACGCGCGATTGACAGCATTTCTTGTTCGCCTCCAGACAGCTGTCCCCCTTTGTGCGCTTTGCGTTCGGCCAGGCGTGGAAAGAGTTTGTAAATACGGGCGATGTTCCATGGGCCCGGTCGATCAACGGGGACTTTGAGGTTTTCCTCGACGGTGAGGTTGGCGAAGATACGACGCCCCTCTGGCACGAGGCCCACGCCCAGTCGCGCGACCTGAAAGGGCGGCAGACTCGTCGAGTCGGTACCGAATATGCGTACATGACCGGCACGCGCTGGCGTCATCCCCATAATGCTGCGTAAGGTGGTGGACTTGCCTGCGCCATTGCGACCCAGCAGCGTGACCAGCTCTCCTTCGCCGACCTCCAGATCGACCCCTTGGAGGATATGACTTTTACCGTAATAGGTGTTCAGTTGCTGTACCTCAAGAGCCTTCATGCTGTTCCCCCAAGTAAGCAACTTGTACTTTTTCGCTGGCTGCGATTTCGTCGGGCGTACCCTGATCCAGTACTTCACCTTCGGTCAGTACAGTGATGCGGTCGGCCAGGTTGAAGATGACGCGCATATCGTGTTCGACCAATATGATCGTCAGCTTTTGAGTGCGATGCAGCCTCCGAATCAGCAACGCCGTGTCGTAAGTTTCTTGATTCCCCATGCCCGCCGCGGGCTCGTCAAGCAGTAGTAGCTTGGGTCTGAGTGCGAGCGCCATCATGATTTCTGTCGAGCGCTGGTCGCCGTGCGAAAGTTCGCCTACATAGCGGTCAGCCTTTCCTGTTAGCTTGCCGGTCTCGAGCAGTTCGTCGACGCGCCGCTCCGTTTCGGCGGCTTGCTGTCGAGAACGAAATACCTTTAGCCTTAACCCCTGTGTCACTTCGACGGCAACGCGTATATTTTCGCGAACAGTCAGCTCTCGGAAGACTTCAGTGATCTGGAACGTCCTTGCCATACCCCTGGCGACACGCTTATGAGGCGGCATGGCCGTGCAGTCGGTGCCATCGAACACGATATGCCCATGTGTCGGCTGATAGAAGCCGCTGAGCATATTGAAAAACGTTGTCTTGCCTGCGCCGTTAGGCCCGATGATTGCGTGCAGTTCACCCTGCTCGATGTTAAGCGAAACGTTTTTCACTGCCACGAGTTGGCCGAAATGCTGCGAAACATTATGGACTTCAAGCAGGCTCATGATGCGTTTCTCTGGAACAAGCCTGCGATACCGCGAGGCACAAGCAGTACGACCAACACAAAAATTACGCCGATGAAGAACATCCAGTATTGGGTGACGCCCGAGAGATAATCTTGCGCCACCACAAAGATGGCTGCGCCCAGCAGTGGCCCCCAGAGAGAACGCATGCCGCCGATGACCGCCATCAGCACGAAGTCGCCTGATTGTGTCCAGTCCAGGTCGTGAGGGCTGGCAAAATTATTGAGCAGTGCATAGAGGGCACCCGCGACGGCAACGAAAAAGCACGACCACGTGTAGGCAGTCCAGATATGGCGATTGACGGGAATGCTCAGGAACTGCGCGCGGCGTTCGTTTTCGCGAATAGCCTGCAGAGTGTGCCCAAATGGTGAGTTTAGAATTTTAGCCATTGTCACCGCACAGACTGCCAAGACGACGAGTACGAAGTAGTAAAAGACGAGACTGGACGTTATGTCGATTTTCATGAACCCCAAGTCGAGAGGCAAACGTTGGAAGCCTCTAAGCCCGTTGTCGCCGCCAGTAACGGCATTCCATCGGAACGCAATGAAATAAAACACTTGGCCGAAGGCTATGGTCGCCAAGGCGAAGTAGATTCCGCGAAGCCGGATGATCAGATACCCGATGATCGCCCCAGCCAATGTGCCGATCGCTATGCCAACGAGGATAGCGACAGGCGTGCTTGGCACCAGATATTTGAGCGTCAGGCCCGTTGCGTACGCCGCGACGCCGAAGTAGGCCGCGTGACCAAATGACATGACTCCGGTGTGCCCTATAAGCAGATTGGTGGCCATGGCCGCCAACCCGATCACCAGCACACGAGTGGCAAGGCCCGTATATCCGCCTAGCGGTGTTATCCAGAAAGGCATGGTCAAAAGCACGAGCCACATCACCGGCAGATAGACGGATTTACGTATGTACATGCGGTGATTCACAGTTTTGTTCCGCCTTTTTCACCAAACAGGCCATATGGCCTGAACAACAGCACGATGGCCATAATTATATAGATGGAGGCCTCGGACGCGGCCGGGTAGAACACCGTTACGACACCGGCCACTACACCGATCAGCAGCCCCCCGAACAGCGTGCCGATCAGGCTGCCCAGTCCGCCTACAATAACTGCAACGAAGCTTGGCATGATCAGTCCTTCGCCGATGGTGGGCGTCAGCCCCAGCATTCCGGCGGCCAATACACCGGCCAAGCCTGCGAAAAAAATGCCCAGGCCAAAATTGAGGTTGCGCAAGATGCGTACATCGACGCCCAGGGCCGATACCATTTCAAGATCGAGCGTACCTGCGCGAATGCGCATGCCCAGTCGTGTCTTTTTCAGGACAAAGAAAAGAACTCCCACAGCCACGGCAACCAGCACGACCATGAAGAGTCGGTAGCCTGTCAGGAAAAACAGTGTTGTGCTAAGTGGCGAATTCAGTATGTCGGGAATGACTAGCGGCAGCCCCTGCGCACCCCAAATGAAACGTACGGTGTCCTGAAGCACGAATGCCAGCCCAAAGGTAAGCAACAGGCTGTACAACGGGTCGCGGTTGTATAAAGGCCGGATTAGGACGCGTTCTACTATCACTCCCACGAATGCCGCGCACAACGGCGCCACGACCAGCGCGCCCCAAAACCCCACATATGGCACCAGCGTATATGCAAAGTAGGCACCCAGAGCGAGGAAACCCCCGTGGGCAAAGTTGATGACATTCGTCAGGTTGATGATCAGCGACAGGCCCAGAGCCATGAGCGCGTAGAACGCGCCAACGATCAGCCCATTGAAAATATTGAAAAGAAGCAGCTGGGTCACGTAATTCCTTCATTGACCGAGGTATATCCGTAAGAGGGGTGGTGCCTGCCCGGAGCGTGGCGTTCACGATGTTCCGAATGCGACCGCCTGTGACAGTGCACAGGCGGCCCGGCTTGCACAATGAATGCTGCGACCGTCAAGAGGGCCAAGTCATTTTGCAACCGGCCTCCTCAATCGTTGGCGCTATAGTCTTGCTCTCAATGGTTGCATCGACATGGAATAGATCATCGGGACTGCTGCCCGAAGCCTGAGCATGACCGGCCCACAACGTTCCGATAAGCAGGTGTTGATTGGCCCGATACGTCGCAGGGTAAGGTTGCAAGGCAACATCTGGCGGCAGGGTGAGCCCATCGAGCGCTCTGGCCATCTTCACGGGATCAAGCGATTTGGCTTTCTCGGCTGCCAACGCGCAGGCTCGAATCGAGGTATGGCCAAACCATGTCCGCGCGGTTGGTACACGACCGGTTTTTTTCTTGATGGCGTCGACGAACTCTTTGACATGGGGCACGTTGGGCTGGTTCCAGTACCATTCAATCACCCAATTGCCGATACGTGAAGCAGGAGACAGCGCTTCGAGCGTTTCAAGTTCAATGTTTGCGCCAGCGATCTGGAAGCGTTTGTCCAGGCCGAACTGCACGGCTTGCTTGAGGACATTCGTTTGATCCTGACCGTTCTGAAGAATGATAATAACGTCCGGCTTGGCCGCTTGCGCCTTGATAAGGTAAGAGGAGTAGTCGGTAGTGCCCAACGGAATCAGATCAGCCCCAAGATTAGTGGCGTTATATTTCGTCAAGTTCTCTTTATAAGCCTTCAGTAGCCCGAGGCCGAAAGCGTAGTCGGGAACGAGGAAATAAAAGCGCTTGCCGAAACGTTTGATGAGATTTGGCGCTATCGCGTTGACCAGCAGGGTGGTTGATGGATCCGTCTGAAAAACATTCCAGTGGCATTCTGTGCCCGTGATCGGATCCGCATGTCCGCCCGGATCCATCATGAATACACCTTTTGCGTAAGCCACCTGAGAAATGGCTTCTGTCAGCCCGGAGTTCACGTTTCCGATAAGGAAATGAACCTTGTCGCGGTCGATGAGTTTGTGCGCCTTTTGCACGGCGACGCCGGCATCGCCGCTGGTGGAATCTTCGACAATCAGCTTTGCGGGGCGTCCCAAAATTCCGCCCTTGGCGTTAATTTCCTCAACGGCCAGCTCCATACCGCTTAGCTCGTTTTTGCCGGTAATCGCGTAGGTCCCCGTCAACGGATTATCTACGCCAAATTTTACGGGTTGCTCGCCCGCTGCCATAACTACACGCGGCGACACAAGTGCCGCCGCGCCTGCCGTTGCCCCCATTACTTTTAGTACCGAGCGCCGGCTTATTGACTTCGAACTAACTTTGTCGTCCATTTGAAAATTCCTCCAACCAATATGGCAAGAGACTATGCCCCGTCCCCGTATTTGTCGAACAAATCTCGTGACGGCTGCATAGCACTTGCCGGTGACCATATCCCCTTTTTTTAATTTGCTCCGAAACCCATTGGTTGTCAACCCCCGCATGACCGCGCAATGAGTTAGCCTGTCATAAGCCCGCGTCAAAGCCGACGCGCGCCGATAGTCGAGCGCAGATGTCAGCTAGGGTGTTTTTGATCTGCTCGACGTCCGGGCGCGGGGTGCCATCGATTCGTGCGATGTGCGGGATGTTGATGGCGGCTATCACGCGGTTGCCCAGCCCCCAGATCGGGAACGCAATATTGGTGACGCCGCCAATCTGGATGCTGGGCATTGACGCGTATCCGCAAGCCCGTACCTCGTTCAGTAGAGAGAACAACTGGCCCGGATCCATCTCCAGTTCACCTTCTACCTGAATGTGGCTATTTAACATGCGGGTGCGCTCTACCTCATCCTGATAAGCCAGCAGTACATGGCCCGACGACGTGTCGGTCAGGCCCATCACCACGCCCAGTTTCAGGCCGAATGACCAGCGTTCGGGGCTATCGACTTGGGCAATAACGACTACGCGTCCGTTTTGATAAATAGCCAGGTGGCACGACTGTCGTGCTCGTTGCGCCAATTCGTGCAATAGAGGGAGCGCTGCGCTCACCAACGATTTGACGGGCTGCTGCCGGTTGGCGAGCCTGAACATTTTGAGCGTCAGGCTGTAGCGGTCATTCGGGTCTGCGGCAATATAGCCGCGACGCTGCAAGGTGACTACCATGCGAAAGATCTCGTTGACGTTGCGCCCAAGCGCCTGGCTAAGTTCGTTCAGGGTATAGCCTTGAGCGCTTTCACTGAGGGCCTCTAGTATATCTAGCCCTTTTTCCAGCGCAGGCGCGCTATAGCGCGCGCGGCTCTTGCTGTCTGCCGCTACGCCTTCTGCGTGATTTTCTGGTGTGTCGGTCATGTTTTGTAGGCACCGTCTTGAATGTCTATGGTTTTGACTGCCATTCTTAACAATTCTGGCTATCTTAGCGCATTTTATTTTATATAAGAAATAGATTTTTATATAGGAAATAGAATTATGAGCATATGCAGTCATTTATTGACGCCATTTCATGCAAAATTTTTTATATCTAGGGAAAACCCCAGTTATAAACAACCACTTATCCCTTGCGTTCCAACATCTTCCTGCTCTAGGATAGCTTTCTACATATCAAAATTATTTTCACAAATAAAAATAATTTTCGGGGCGAAATGTCTAAGAAAACGATGATCATGGCCTGGCATGCATTACCAGTTTGATTTTCCAAGCGTGCTGGCGTACTGGCCCATGCTTCTGGACGGCGCATGGACAACCTTGCAATTATCTTTCTGGGCCACCCTGGTCGGTTTTGTTTTCGGGGTTTTGTGTGCGGTGGCACGCAGTGGCGGTCCGACGTGGCTGCGCAAGCTCGTTGGCGCTTATGTCGAGTTCATCCGTAATACGCCGCTACTGATTCAAAGCTATTTTCTGATCTTCGGCATGTCCAGCATTGGTATAAGAATGCCCATTATGTTTGGCGCTGTTCTGGCCCTGGTCATTAATATTGGCGCCTATACATGCGAGATCGTGCGCGCGGGAATCGACTCCATACATAAGGGTCAGCTAGAGGCGGCCGAGTGTCTTGGCCTGACGCCGGGGCAGGTGTATTGGCACGTTATCTTGCGGCCTGCCATCGAGCGGGTCTATCCGGCGCTTGCCAGCCAATATGTGTTGTTGATGCTGGCCACCAGCATTTTGTCGGCGGTGGGAGCCGATGAGCTCTTTGGGGTTTCCAATCAGGTCCAGGCCAATACGTTTCGCAACTTCGAAGTGTTCATTGTTTTGTGGGTGCTTTATCTGTGTTTGTCGGCTTTGGTTCGCGTGGCCTTCTGGTTGGTGGGCCAATTCGTATTTGTGCGCCGGCGCAAATTAGGTACGTCCTTGTAAGGAGCCGCGATGACTGTGCAACAGCTCGATTATTTGCTGCAAGGTGCGTGGGGAACCTTGCTGCTTTCGTGTCTTACCTTTATCTTTGCGGGCATGCTGGGGCTGGCCGTGGCTTTGTCCAGGGTGGCTCCCAAACGGGCGGTGCGAGCGGCGTCTTCGGCGTACATTCAGCTGATACAGGGCACGCCTTTGCTGGTCTTGATGGGCGTCTGTTACTACGGCCCTAATTTGCTGGGCATGACCAGTGTGCCGGCTTTGTTTGCCGCTACTCTGGCGTTGACTATCCAGTCTAGTGCGTATTTCGGAGAAATCTGGCGTGGGTGTATTCAGTCGGTGGCTAAGAATCAGTGGGAAGCAGCCGAGTGCCTGGGCTTGAGCCGTTTTCAGCGCATGGTGCTGGTTATTTTGCCGCAGGCGTTACGTATTGCCACTCCGCCCACGGTGGGGTTTATGGTGCAAATTGTTAAAAACACATCAGTCGCGTCTTTGGTCATCGGCTACGCCGAGCTGGCTTATAACGCCAAGATTCTGAATAACTCGACCTTCGAGCCTTTTCTTTATTTTGGCTGTGCGGCATTTTTGTATTTTCTTATCTGTTATCCCCTGTCTCGTTGGAGTCGTAAACTGGAAGGGAGGTTAAATGTCGCTCGTAGTTGAACTCAAAGACGTGCATAAGCGGTTTGGCGCGCAGCATGTGCTCAAAGGCATTTCCTTGTCTGTAGATAAAGGCGAGATTGTGGCGGTCATTGGCCAAAGCGGCTCGGGTAAAAGCACGGCCTTACGTTGTATGAACCACCTGGAAATTGTCGACAGCGGTGAGATTACGGTTTGCGGCCACAAAATTACGGGGAAGACCCCCGACTTGGGCAGCTTGAGGCGCGATGTCGGAATCGTATTCCAGAGCTACAACCTGTTCCCGCACCTGACTGTGCTGCAAAACATTACCTTGGCGCCCAGGCACGTCAAGAAGCTGTCCAAGCATGAAGCCCACGACGTGGCCGATCGTGTGCTCGCGCAAGTGGGTCTGGGCGAGAAGCGCGACGCATATCCCGAACAATTATCAGGCGGCCAGCAACAACGCGTGGCCATTGCCCGCTCGCTCGCGATGGACCCGCAGCTTATGTTGTTTGACGAGGTAACCTCGGCGCTCGACCCGCAACTGACGGGCGAAGTGCTCAAGGTTATTGAAGGTTTGGCGGTAAAGGGCATGACCATGGTACTGGTAACGCATGAGATGGCGTTCGCCTACAAGTTGGCCAACCGTGTCGTGTTCATGCATCAAGGACAGGTATGGGAAGAAGGCAGTAGCCAGATTCTTAAAAGCCCTGCAACGAAAGAGCTGCAGGAATTTGTGGGCAATGGTTTGTAGTTTGGCGGCAGGCGCCGTAATGTCGCGGTGTCTCGATAGGCATAAAAGGGAGAGACTTAAATGAATGTTGATGTCAATAAGGTCAGTATGAAAAACAAGGTATCGCGCATTTTGGGGCTTAGTGTTTTGGCGGCCATGTTCGGGTCAGTGACTTTGCCCGCGCAGGCCAGCGATTTAGGCGTGATCAAGGCTAATAAAGTGGTTCGCATTGCCATCGATCTGGGCACGCCGCCCTTTGGTACGAAAGACTCCACCATGAAGCCGATAGGGTCAGACGTGGAAACGGCGGAACTTCTGGCCAAGGACCTGGGTGTGAAGATGGAGCTGGTGCCCACCACGGGTGCCAACCGAGTTCCGTTTCTGCTGACCAACAAGGCCGATCTGGTGGTAGCAAGTTTTTCGATTACGCCTGAACGTCAGAAAGTCGTGGCGTTTTCGGTTCCTTACGCTGCAATTCAGGCTGTGGTGGGAGCGCCTAAAAGCATGAACATTAAAACCCTGAAAGATCTGGTGGGCAAAACGGTTATTTCTACGCGAGGTACCACTAACGATCAGGCGATAACCAAGCAGGCGTTGCCAGGCACCCACATATTACGTTTCGATGACGACGCAACATCGATCACCGCGGTAATCAGCGGCCAGGGCGACATTTTCGCCACCGCGCCAGCCCTATTGCAAGGGATCAACCAGAAAGATCCGAAAAAGCAGATGGAAACCAAGATCGTGTTATCGCAGGCCATGTTGGGCGTGGGGCTGAACAAGAACGATCCCGAGCTTAAAACCTGGGTCGACAATTGGGTGCGGGCGAACCTGAAAAACGGCAAGCTCAATGCCATATACGAAAAATATCATGGCGCTCCTTTGCCCGAGTCGGTAACAAGTGAGGGCAAGTGATCGCAGACGCGTGGAATACCGGCTCGTTGTGGCGAGCCGGTCAATGCAATTCAAGTGGAAGGGGCAGTGCGGGCGCCTTGCCCTTGAGATGGTGTATTTGGAGTGAATTATGGCAGGTCGTTTAGCAGGAAAGCTCGCGTTGGTGACAGCAGCAGGACAAGGGATAGGCAGGTCTACGGCGCAGCGATTTATCGAGGAAGGGGCGCAGGTTATTGCCACGGATATCAACGAGCATTTATTGGCGAGCTTGCAGGGTTGTACGGTCCGGCGTCTGGATGTCACCAAGCCGGCAGAGATTGCCGCCTTGGCCAAAGAGTTGGGTTCGGTCGATGTGCTGTTCAATTGCGCTGGCTTCGTGCATGACGGCACCATACTCGATTGTGATCTCGATGCGTGGAATTTTTCGTTCGACTTGAATATCACCGCAATGTACCAGATGATCCGCGCGTTCCTGCCGGGCATGTTGAAGCAGCATCGCGGCTCGATTATCAATATGTCGTCGGCGGCCTCCAGCATCAAGGGCGTGCCCAATCGCTTTGTGTATGGTACGACCAAGGCGGCGGTTATTGGCTTGACCAAAGCGGTTGCTGCCGATTTCGTCTCGCAAGGCATCCGTTGTAATGCGATTTGTCCTGGAACGGTCGAGTCGCCTTCCCTTAAGGGACGTATTGCTTCTCAGGCCAGTAAATATGGTAAAACCGAGCAGCAAATACACGCCGACTTCGTTGCGCGTCAGCCGATAGGGCGCGTGGGCCGGCCGCAGGAGATTGCGGCCCTTGCACTGTATCTGGCGTCGGATGAGTCCAGTTTCACTACCGGTACATCGCAAATTATTGATGGCGGATGGTCGAATTAACGACCGACAGCCAGAGCATTTCCAAAGATAAGGAATCCAGTATGAAATTATTACGTTACGGCCCGATAGGCCAGGAAAAACCCGGGTGCCTCGATGCGCAGGGCAAGGTGCGCGACTTGTCGGGCAAGCTGCCCGACATTAACGTTCAAACCTTAAGTCCGGCGCAATTGCAGGCTTTGCGGGCTATTGATGTAGCCAGCCTGCCTCTCGTAAATAATCTCGGTCGCGTCGGCACGCCGTATTCGGGCCTGGGCAAGTTTATTTGCGTAGGACTGAACTATAGCGATCACGCGGCGGAAACCGGTGCCGACATACCCAAAGAACCTATTCTTTTCAGTAAATGGTCGATCCCAACTGGCGCCAATGATCCCATCGTCATGCCCAAAGGTTCGGTCAAAACGGATTGGGAAGTAGAGCTGGGCGTCGTGATAGGCGTTAAGGCGCGCTACGTTAGTCTGTCCGACGCCCTGAAGCATGTTGCTGGCTACTGCGTGGTCAACGATGTGTCCGAGCGTGAATTCCAGCTTGAGCGCGGCAGCCAATGGGACAAGGGCAAGGGTTGCGATACCTTCGG
>JBDTLC010000110.1:0-15486 GCA_039935015.1 Paralcaligenes sp.
TCCTGGAAGCCGCCCAGGCCGATACCCATGGTTCCGGCTTGGGGCGTGACAATCACGACCGGCGAGTGCGCCCAGTAGGCGGCCGCAATAGCGGTAACGCAGTTGCTGATGCCAGGGCCGTTTTGGCCAATGACTACGCCGTGGCGGCCGCTCACGCGGGAGTAGCCGTCGGCCATGTGGCCGGCGCCTTGTTCGTGCACGACGGGAATCAGGCGGATGCCTGCCGGTGCGAAGATGTCCATGGCATCCATGAACGCCGAACCCATAATGCCAAACATTTCTGTTACGCCGTTGGCGGCCAGGGTTTCGACAAAGGCCTCGGAAGGCGTCATTTTTTGCGGGCCGGAGGCGGGAGCCGAAGTAGGTTTGCTGGAGCTCATTTAATCTCTTCCTTTGGTGGTAATTGCGGTCTGATCTTCGCGGACGGGAGGTGAACGGGGGTGAACAATTAGATATCGGTATACTTTATTCCAATATCTAATATTTACAAATACTTTATGTGGATTCTAAAAAAAAGTCAATCAAAAATTACTGAAGATGGAACTTGTTGTACCGATTAATTGTATTTAATGGGCCGTCTTCCGGCGGCGGCTCCTATGCGAGGGCTTGCGCCGCAGCCCAACTGGCTTATGCGAAACGTTCTTTCTGGCTCTAGACCCGTCCTCGGCAATCTCCTAACTTAGCAGCATTGCAAGACGAGCGTGCGCTTCGCGCCGCCCCACTTACAGGAGACCAAGCATGTCTGATGAAACATTGACCCGTGTACTTGAAACGTTCGGTGCGGCCTGGAACCGCCACGACATTGATGGCCTAATGGCGTGCATGCATGATCGCTGCGTGTTTGAGGCGGTGGGGGGGCCGGAAGTATATGGTGCCCGCCATGAAGGAATGGACGCTGTGCGCAAGGCCTTCGAGTCGGCATGGTTGACGATTCCGGATGCACAGTGGCGCAACCCAAAAGTATGGGTCAAAGGCGACCAGGGCGTCATGGAGTCTACCTTTACGGGTACAGCCGCCGATGGCGCCCGTATCGAAGCCAATATGGTTGACCTGATTGTTTTTCGCGACGGGAAAATTCTGCGCAAGAACGCTTTTAGAAAAAACCGCCCACCTATCCAGGCCAAGGCCTGATTGGCTGTTTTATTTTGACGGCGCAGTGGCGCGCCGTTTCACCCAACATTTATCTACGGAGTCATTATGGCTGCCAGTTCCGAAGTTGTTAATGGCGCGAACCAGGCCTCGTACAAGGAAAGTCCTTACGACCCTTTGTATGACCCTTTAGTCACCCCAACGGGGCGCGGCCAGGCGTATGCGCCGACCTACTGGGTTGGAACAGCAGGCACGCCGCCCGAGGATGACGGCCCTATCAATTCGGATATTGACGCCGATGTAGTGATTATCGGATCAGGCTTCACGGGCCTGGCCACAGCGTTGAATCTGGCGCAAGAGCATGGGGTCAAGGCCATTGTGCTGGAGGCCAATCATACTGTCTGGGGTTGCACCAGCCGCAATGGCGGCCAAGGCCAGAACGCTTCAGGCAGGCTCTATCGGTCGCAATGGATAAAGCGCTGGGGTTTGGACACCGCCAAGCGTCTGGATGCTGAAATCCGTGGCGGGTTCGAGTACTGGAAAAGCATGGTGGCGACGATTGATTGCGATGCACAACCAGGTGGCCACTTGTATACGGCGCATCGTGTCAAAAAAATGGCCTTTCTCGAGAATGAAGGTCGCGTCATGAAAGAGGTGTTCGGCTATAACACCGAGATGCTCAGTCGTGCCGAGTTGCATGAAAGGTATGTGTGTGACCAGGAAGCCCAAGGAGCCCTGCATGAGCCCGATGGTGTGGGCGTGCACCCGCTGAAGCTAGCGTTTGGCTATATACGCAAGGCGCGCGCACTGGGGGTGAAAATTCATCCTGCCAGCCCGGTACTAGGATGGGAAACAGTCAATGGCGTGCATCATCTGCGTACGCCAGGCGGTATTGTGCGTGCTCGCCGCGTAGCGGTGGCCACTGGTGGGTACACACCGCAAGGGCTACATAAAAGCCTGACCAACAAGATCATGCCCATCCTGTCCAACTCGATGGTGACGCGCCCCCTGACCGAGGCTGAAAGGGCCGAAGCGGGCCTTAAGACCACCATCTTTATCACCGACACCCGCACCTTGCGCTTTTATTATCGCTTATTGCCCGATGGTTCTATGCAGATAGGCAGTCGTAGTGCAGTGACGGGCGCCGACGCCAAGAACCCTCGTCATTTTGAGTTGCTAAAGGAAGGCCTGTACCGTAAGTTTCCCAGCCTGCGCAATATTCCTATCGCGTATTCGTGGTGGGGATGGGTAGACGTCAGCCATGACATGATGCCGCGTATTACCCAACCCGATCCGCGCGAGCAAATTTTTTATGCCTTTGGCTATGGCGGCAACGGAGTTTCATTTTCATCTCATGCCGGTCGCAGGCTGGCCGAGCGCATCATGGGCTGTCCGGGTGAACAGTGGAATCTGCCGATTTATAATTCGCCCCTGCCAGGACATTTGTTCGCACCGTTTCGCCGTTTGGGTCAAGCCATGCTGTATAAATATTACTATCTGCGCGACGAACACCTTTGATTTGTAGATTGACGCATTTTTTGATTTGTAGACGTCATATCTATCTTGAAGGTCTTTGATGGCACCCACAAGGAGTGCCGCTACATGAGCGGCCGGTACGTTACGTAGCGGCAGCCCTTGTGGCTGCCATCACCGCCACAGCCGCCATCACCACCATGGTGGCTGGCTACCCGCGCCTTAATTCTGGCGACACATCTCGCGATAAACTTTGCTGAGACGCTCGATACCTGGGCCGATGCGGTGGCTATCGATAGCGCTGAAACCCATGCGTATGTAGTTGTGCCGATCGTGCCGGGGGTTGTGAAAAAAAACGTGGCCCGGCTCTATACATATCCCTTGTTGGAAGGCCAGGTCGGCCAGCTGCTGTGTATTGACGCTCTCGGGGGTTTTAACCCAGCATGACGACCCGCCGCTTAATGGGATGAGTTCGAATTCTGGTAAGTGTTTATTCATTTCTTCGGTTAGAACCCGAGCACGCTCCTGGTAGATGACAGACAGTCGGCGCAAAAGCGAGTGGTGGTGGCCCAGCGAGATGAATAGGGCAAAGGCCCGCTGTATATAGGCCGAGGGGTGGCGCAGCATCAGCCGGCGCAAGGCGCGCAATTCGTGGATCAGTTCCTTGGGGGCGACGATATAGCCAATGCGCAGGCCCGGCGCAAAGCTTTTCGACAGGCTGCCCACGTAGATGACACGTCCGTTCTTGTCCAGGCTTTTAAGCGCCGGGGTAGGGGTGTTGTCGTAGCGATTTTCCGTTTCGTAGTCGTCTTCGATAATAATGCTGTCGGCTTCATCGGCCATAGCCAGCAGTGCTTCTCGTCTGGCCAGCGGCAGTGTTACGGTGGTGGGGCATTGATGACTGGGCGTAACGAACAGGTAGTCGCAATCGAGCAACTGGGGCGTAATGCACAGGCCGTCGCGATCGATGGGCAGCGGCAACAGGCGCGTAGTGCGATGGCTGAAGGTATTGCGCGCGTCCGGGTAGCCCGGATCTTCCATGCCCACTACGGTGTGGCTTTGAATCAGCATGTCGCCCAGCAGATAAAGCGCATGCTGAGCGCCAACGGTAATGACGATCTCTTCTTTCTCTGCCCAGACGCCTCTGCGGGGCAATACCTGGGTGCGAATTTCTTCGATGAGCGCCGAGTCGTCATGCGTGATCAGGTCGGGAGCCCAACTGCGAATATCAAGCACCGATAATGCTTTGGTGCAGCATTCACGCCATTCTGCAGTGGGAAATTGCGATGCGTCGAATTGGGCGTAAACAAAGGGAAACGGCAGCGTTTGCCAGTCGGCGGGCTTGACGATATTGCGTTGGGTCGAAGGGTGAAAGCTCAGGCGTTGGTCCCAAGTGGCTCGGGGCTGCGTTGTCTGAGAGGTGCTAGGTTCGGCCACCGCGGCCACTCGCCCTTTGAGTACGTCGTCGGCGACAACGTGGCCGCTGCGTTCTCGCGATATCAGATAGCCTTCGGACACCAATTGCTGGTAGGCAAATACTACCGTATTGCGCGCAACGCCCAGGCTGTCGGAAAGCAGGCGGCTCGATGGCACGGATGCACCCGGGGGCAGGTGCCCGGACAGAATGGCAGAGACCAGAGTTTGGCGAATACGGCCTTGCAGGCTAAGGTTCGCGTCGCTGACGCGTTCGAACAGCGTAGCCCATAAGATAGACTGAGCATGTACGACAGGTTGCTGCATAACGGTATCGACCTTGTAGGACATAACCCCCGCCAAGCCAGCCAGGGGGTTGCCTTATACGATACCAGACTCTTGAAGAGATATCAGCCAGATGGTCGTTTGTAGTGGCACCCCTCGTGGGTGCCACTAGGGTAATGGCGAAAAACTGGCGGCCACAAGGGCTGCCACTACATCAGACTTTCCCTTTCCACGGGATCAGTATCTTTTCCAGGTAGCGTACCAGCAGATCGAAGGTAAAGGCGAAAAACCCAATGACGATAATCCCCATAATGACGGTATCGCTAGCCAAGTATTGGGCCGCATTTAGCACCATGAAACCCAGGCCTCGCGAAGCGGCAATCATTTCGGCCGCCACCAGGGTAGTCCAGCCCACACCTATGCCTATGCGCATACCCGTAAAAATTTCAGGCATGGCGGCCTTCAGGATGACGTGCCAAATAATCTGAGTACTCGTGGCGCCCATGGCGTAAGCAGCGTGGATCTGTTCCATGGATACTGATTTAACACCCGCCCGGGCTGCAATAGCCATGGGAGCAAAAATCGCCAGGTAAATCAGGAAGACTTTTGGAAATTCACCGATCCCGAACCAGATGATGACCAACGGCAAGTAGGCCAGCGGTGGCAGTGGGCGATAAAACTCGATGATGGGGTCGAACAGGCCTCGCGCAATACGATTGACCCCCATCAAGATGCCAACAGGCACGGCTGTTATCAGCGCCAGAAAAAAGGCACCCATAACACGGCTTAAGCTGGCCTCCGTGTGTTGCGCAAGCGTAGAGTTAGCCACACCTTCGGTCATGGCTAAAATGAACTTGTCGTAGACGGCGCCGGGCGAAGGTAGAAAGATAGGCTTGATGAGTCCTGCTCGCGTGATTAGAAACCAAAGAGCAATCAAGGCGATTGCCGTCATGAAACTGATGAAAATGCTGTTGCCCGCACCGGGGGCTCCGTAAACCTTGCCGGGTGTGGCGGGTTTAACCAAAAAGAATTTTCTAAACATTGTGCGGCTCCGTTTGTTCAGCGGCACGTTCATCGCCGTAAATAATACCCAGAATAGTTTCGCGCATGGCGATGAAGTCTTTACTGGATTTAATGGCGCGGGCGTCTCTGCTTTCCAGGAACCGTTTGTTGAAGTCCAGCTCGTAGGTGTGGGTGATCCGCCCTGGCCGAGGTGACATGACTACCAGGCGTGATCCCAAGAAAAGTGCTTCTTCTACGCTGTGGGTAATAAAGAAAAACATCTTGTTCGTGTGACGCCAGACGTCGAGCAATAGCTCTTGTATGGTTTCACGAGTAAGCGCATCCAGCGCGGCCATCGGCTCGTCCATAAGCAACATGGCTGGATTGCAGGTGAGCGCACGTGCGACGCCTACGCGTTGCTGCATGCCGCCCGACAATTGATAGATCATGTGCTGGTGGAAATCTTGCAGGCCCACCAGTTCCAGGTTTTTAGCGGCGGTTATGCGGCGCTGGCTTTTCGGTACGCCTTGCAGCTTCAACCCGAATTCGGTGTTTTCCATTACGTTAAGCCATGGCAACAACGCGTGCTTCTGAAATACGACGCCGCGATCCGAGCCGGGTCCGACGATAGGCTTGCCGCCCAACAGCAATTGGCCTTTCGTGGGCGATAAAAAGCCTGCCAGCAGGTTCAGCAGCGTTGTTTTGCCGCAGCCCGATGCGCCGAGTGCCACGACGAAATCGCCGGAATTGATTTGTAGATTGACGTCTTTAAGTGCCACCACCGAGCCGCCGTGTTTCAAACTGGGATAGGTGACGTTGACGCCGGTGACATGTAGAACTTCCATGGGCGCTGTCATACTGGGTTCCTTGGCTAAGGTAAGGCCGAACCCAGGCCTGCGAACGCAGGCGCGGGTTGGTGTGGGTTGACTATTTACTGGCCGCTTCGGCGTAAGAGCCATTTACGAAGGGAGTGTAGTCTGGCAATACACGGTCAATTTGGCGTTGCGACTTCAGGAACTCGGCGCTGGCCGCGAAGGCGCGAACGGCACCGCTATCTTTGCCACCACCAAGCCAGGTTTTCGAGGCTTGTTCCTTGGCGTCAGGGAAAATCAGCAGTTTGAGCGCCGACAGGATATCGTCGGGTTTACCGCCGATCATTTTAATGATGCCTTTGATGTCCTGTGAATTGGCCGTCATCTTGGCGCTATTGGCGTTGTAGTCGGCGTACGACTTTGCCAGTACTTTGGTGAACGCAGCCATAAATTTGGGGTTTTTAGCGGCCCAGGCCTTGTTGGCGACGAGGCCGTCAAAGGTAGGGACGCTTTTCGCTCCAATACGGGCCGAGTCCGTAATGACCGTGCCGGTCTTTTCGATCTCGGTCAGTGCTGGCGGCCAGACGTAGGCGGCGTCAATGTCACCGCGCTGCCAGGCAGCCACGATCTGAGGCGGCTGCATGTTCAGGATATTGACTTTGGAAGGGTCAATTTTCCACAACTTGGTCAGACCGACCAGAAGGTGAAAATGCGAGGTCGATACAAATGGCACCGCCACTTTTTTGCCGATGAGATCTTCTGGCTTGGTAATCCCCGAACCCTTGCGCGCGACCAGCGCTTCAGACCGGCCGATATTGTCCAGGATCCAGAATAGCTCAATGTCTACGCCGCGTGTCGTCGCCCCGGTGATGCCCGTCGAGCCCAGCACGCCTATCGGTACCGCGCCCGAGGCGAATGCGGTGGAAATGTCGCCTGCCGAGCTGAATTGGCGCCAGTCGATTTTATATCCGGCCTCTTTGGCGGCGCGATCGAAACTGCCATCGGCGATAGCGCTGACAAACGGCCCCACAATTTGTTGATATCCCACTACGAGAGTGGTTTCTGCTTGAGCAGTGGCGGCACTTAGCGCCAGAGCGCCACATGCCAGGCCCAGCAGGCTTAATTTGCGTGCACGTCGGAATAACGATTGCATGGTTAGTCTCCATCCAGGTAGTCGAGCACTTCTTCTGAGTGCTACATGTTATGGGTATCGCTGCGTGCCTAAATAGTGCCTATACTACCTGCGGTCGGCTAGGTCCAGTTGATTTTATTAGATAGGACCAGTTTTGGCGGATTGCTGCAGTGAACCAATTTCTTCTATGTTTCTATGGGGAGATTCGAGAGAACGCAAAAAAATGGCGGGATGTCTTAAGGGTAAATGCCTAGGAGGGATTCGGCCGGCAGGTGCTTGTCGTGGCACCCCTTGTGGGTGCCACCCGCCCATTGGCAGCCAAAATAACTGCTTACAGCGCTAGATCCCGCCCAGACATACGTATTTAAGCTCCATAAAGTCGTCCATGCCGTAGATCGAGCCCTCACGGCCCAGTCCCGATTGCTTGACTCCGCCAAAAGGCGCGACTTCGTTGGAAATCAGGCCGGTATTGACCCCTACCATGCCGTATTCAAGCGCTTCAGCTACGCGGAAAATGCGGCCGACATCCCGGCTGTAAAAGTATGAAGCCAAGCCGTATTCGGTGTTATTTGCCAGTTCGATAACGTGCGCTTCATCGGTAAATTTGACCACTGGTGCCACAGGGCCGAAAGTTTCTTCACGCATGCACAGCATATCTTCGCCCACATTGGACAAAATGGTGGGTTCAAAAAATCGCCCGCCCAGTGCGTGGACTTTGCCGCCCATAACCACTTTTGCCCCTTTGCTGACGGCGTCCTTGACGTGTTCCTGTACTTTGGCGACGGCCGCGTCATCGATGAGCGGGCCTTGAGTGACCGATTGGGCGAAGCCATCACCCACTTTAAGCACGTTGCGCACTTTCGCTGCTAGTTTTTCGACGAATTGATCGTAAACGGCGGCGTGTACGTAAAGGCGATTGGCGCAAACGCAGGTCTGCCCCGCATTACGGTATTTCGATACAATGGCGCCCTCGACCGCGGCGTCGATATCGGCGTCGTCAAAGACAATGAATGGCGCCAGGCCACCCAATTCCAGTGATAGTTTTTTAACGGTTGACGCGCTTTGCTGCAGCAAGATGCGGCCCACAGCGGTCGAGCCCGTAAATGTAACTTTTTTCACGATGGGGCTAGCGCAAAGCACCTTTCCGATGGCGATCGACTGTTCGCTGTCGGCGGCGATGATATTCAGAACGCCGGCGGGGATGCCTGCGCGCTCGGCCAGCTCGGCTAGGGCCAGTGCTGAAAGAGGCGTTTGCTCTGCCGGCTTGAGAACCACTGTGCAGCCCGCGGCCAGCGCGGGGGCGACCTTGCGCGTGATCATGGCATTGGGGAAGTTCCACGGGGTAATGGCGGCGCAAACACCAATGGGTTCGCGCATGACCAGCATACGGTTTGACGCATTGGGCGAAGCCATGATGTCGCCCGTGACTCGTTTGGCCTGCTCGGCGAACCATTCGACGAATGAAGCCCCGTAGGTAATTTCTCCGCGCGATTCGGCAATGGGTTTGCCTTGTTCCAGCGTCATGATCTGGGCCAGATCTTCGGCATTGGCAAGAATAAGGTCGAACCAGCGGCGTAAAATGGCAGCGCGATCCTTGCCTGTGCGGGCGCGCCAGGCCTTTTGGGCTTTGTTTGCGGCGTCGATGGCCCGCTGGGCTTCGCCTGCGCCCAGGTTGCATACTTTGGCAATGATGGCACCGGTTGCAGGGTTGTCGACGGTAAAGGTGCTTGCGTCATCGGCCGCCACCCATTGACCATTAATATAGGATTGGGTACGGTAAAGCGTGGTGTCTTGTAGATGGATGGGGAGTTTTGTGGTCGTCATAGTGTAATAGGGGCGTCAGGCGCTAGGTTAAGAAGTAGGGTTGAATAGTCGGAATTATTGTACGCTGCTCATTGTGGCAGGACGGGAGCACAATCCATCTGCTCGGTGTAGGCGTGGAAGAACGTTTCGATCTGATCCATGACCAGGTCGATATCGTCGGACACGGTAAGCAGTTCCAGGTCATGCGGACCAATCAGCTTGTGATGGAGCAATTGCGCGTTCATCCAGTCGATCAGACCGGCCCAGAATGACGTGCCCATGAGAACTATGGGCGCAGGCGGCAGTTTGCCGGTTTGAATCAGGGTAGCGATTTCGAAAAGCTCATCGAGTGTGCCAAACCCGCCCGGTAAGGCAATATAGGCGGCGCTATGCATAAAGAAGGTCGCTTTGCGAGAAGTGAAAAAATCGAAATGCAGACTATGTGTCTGGTATGAATTGTGCGTGGTTTCGTGCGGCAGCGTGATGTTTAAGCCTACGCTTTTGCCGCCCGCCTCGAATGCACCCTTGTTGGCGGCCTCCATGATGCCCGGGCCGCCGCCCGCGATCAGGGTCAGGCCTGCTTTGGCCAATCGGGCGCCGACGGCTTGCGCCAGTGCATAATAGGGGGATTCTGGCTTGATTCGGGCGCTGCCAAAAACACTGACGCCCCAGCCGACGTCTCTGAGGCGGTCTGCGGCGGTCTGCATCTCTGACATAATTCGGGGAATTTGCTGATCCACCGATGTACGAACTATTTTACTTATTGCCATGAAAAAAACCTTGTTGCTTGTTGATGGATCCAGCTATTTGTATCGGGCCTATCATGCCATGCCTGATCTGCGAAACGCTAAAGAGGAACCGACCGGAGCTCTGTATGGTGTCATAGCCATGTTACGTAGACTGCTGCTGGATTACAAGGCAGATTACTTGGCTTGCGTGTTTGATGCAAAGGGGGGAACGTTTCGCGATGATATTTACCCTCAGTACAAAGCGCAGCGGCCATCGATGCCCGAAGATTTGGTGGCGCAGATAGAACCCATACATAAAGTTGTCGCGGCGCTGGGCTGGCCTGTGCTGACCGTGCCCGGCGTTGAAGCCGACGACGTAATCGGTTCGCTCGCCAAGCGCGCGACCAGAGCTGGCGTGCATACGGTTATTTCCACCGGCGACAAAGACTTGGCCCAGCTGGTCGACGACCATGTGGAACTGGTCAATACCATGAGTGGCGAGCGGCAGGATATCGCTGGTGTCGTAAAGAAATTTGGTGTGGCGCCAAGCCAGATTATAGATTACCTGATGTTGGTCGGAGATAGTGTCGATAATGTTCCCGGAGTGGCCAAGGTAGGCCCAAAGACTGCGGTCAAATGGCTGGCCGAGTATCGGTCGGTTGACCGTTTGGTGGCTCATGCCGATGACATCAAAGGAGCAGTAGGTAACCATTTGCGCGAGGCCATTCCTAATTTCGAGATGACGCGGCGTTTGCTTGCCTTGAAGCTCGATTGCGAGATTCCGGGCGTTTCCGACGATCTGGCCGAGCTGGTGGCCAGGCCGGCCGATCGCGACGCCTTGCTGAAGTATTACGATTATTACGGCTTTCGGACCTGGCTGCGCGAAGTAAGCGGTGAGCCCGAGCGGGTTCCGGCACAAGATAGTCGAGTGGCGCCCAATCCGCCCGAGGCAGTTACCCAAGTGGCTTACGATACTGTGCTCGATTGGCATGCGTTTGACGCGTGGCTGGGCAAAATAGAAGGCGCCGATTTGGTGGCCATCGACACGGAAACAACCTCGTTGGACCCCATGCAGGCCCGCCTGGTGGGGATTTCTCTTTCGGTCGCGCCAGGTGTCGCCTGCTATATCCCGGTGGACCATCGCGGCCCCGATCAGGTGGCCCAGTTGCCCAAGAAGGAAGTACTCGATCGTATGCGCCGCTGGCTCGAGAACGCAGCCGCTGCCAAGCTTTTGCACAATGCCAAATACGATACTCATGTGTTCATGAACGAAGGTATTCGTCTTGCTGGTATCAACGAAGATACGATGCTGCAGGCGTATGTGCTGGAATCACACCGGCGCGTGGGGTTGCAGGAATTGGCCGAGCGTTGGCTGGGGCGCACTGGTACTACGTACGAAGATTTGTGCGGCAAGGGGGCCAAGCAAATCGGCTTTGACGAAGTCGAGGTCAATCGGGCGGCCTATTACGGAAGCGAAGATGCCGACTTTACGCTGCAGTTGCATCGGGTGTTGCGCCCTCAGGTCGCCAGTGTTGCGGGTCTAGAGGCCATTTATCGTCTCGAGATCAAGGCCTCGGCAGTGCTGACCACCATTGAGCGCAACGGGGTACGCATCGACGCGCACGCGTTGGCCATGCAAAGCCATGAAATCGGCCAGCAACTGGTGCTGCTTGAGCAGAAGGCGTACGAGTTGGCCGAACAGCCCTTCAACCTGAATTCCCCCAAGCAACTGGGCGAGATTCTGTTCGATCGCATGCATTTGCCGGTATTGCGCAAAACCGCCGGCGGAGCACCGTCGACTGACGAAGATGTATTGACCAAGTTGGCGCTAGATTATCCCTTGCCGCGCGTATTGCTCGAGTATCGCGGCTTGGCTAAGCTTAAATCTACCTATACCGACAAACTTCCCAAAATGATTAACCCCGACACGCAGCGCGTACATACACGTTATGCTCAGGCGGCGGTCATCACGGGGCGTCTGGCGTCGTCGGACCCGAATTTGCAGAATATTCCGGTGCGTACCCCCGAGGGGCGCCGGGTGCGCACGGCATTTGTGGCGACCGAAGGGCAGATTGTTTCGGCCGACTATTCGCAAATCGAGCTACGCGTCATGGCGCACGTTTCGGGCGATGAAAACCTGCAACGCGCCTTTGAACAAGGCGAAGATATTCACCGCGCGACGGCCGCCGAGGTGCTTGGGGTGGCGCTCGACCAGGTTTCGTCCGAACAGCGTCGTGCAGCCAAGGCGATTAATTTCGGTTTGATATATGGCATGGGCGAATTTGGTCTGGCGGCTAATCTGGGCATTACCCGTGACGCTGCGCGCGCGTATATCGATCGCTATTTCGTACGGTATCCTGGCGTGGCAAAGTACATGGAGCAAACTCGTATCAGGGCCCGCGAGCAGGGCTATGTCGAAACCGTTTTCGGACGGCGCTTGTGGTTTCCAGAGTTGCGTGGTGCCAAAGGGCCGCGCCAGGCGGCCGCTTTGCGCGCTGCCATCAATGCGCCCATGCAGGGCACCGCAGCCGATCTTATTAAAATGGCCATGGTGGCTGTTCAAGACTGGCTTGATGCCGAGCAGCTCAAGACAATCATGATCATGCAGGTGCATGACGAACTGGTGTTCGATGTGCCCACGGCCGAAGTGGAAGTGCTGGTTCAACATCTGCCTGGCCTGATGTGTGATGTCGCGCAATTAAGCGTTCCACTCGTGGCCGAGGTAGGCATGGGGCCGAACTGGGAACAGGCACATTGACTATGGTTATACCTATGCATGCGTCAAATTTCTAAGGCCTTATTTAATTTATTTTAAGGATCTATATGCCTTTCTCCCCCATTACCGGTGCCGCCGATACAACCATTCATACCTCATCCGAGGGACTTAAGCAGGGCCTGTTCGATATGCCGACTTTCGATGGCACGATCAAGGCGTATTACGCCGCGCCTGCTGCCCAGGCGGACCGGCCCGTTATCTTGGTCATACAAGAAATATTCGGCTTGCACGAACATATTCAGGATGTCTGCCGCCGTTTTGCGCACGAAGGCTACTTTGCCGTAGCCGTCGAACTCTATCAGCGACAGGGTGATGCGGGGTCTTATACAGACATACCGAGCCTGATTCGCGATGTCGTCGCCAAGGTGCCCGATGAACAAGTGATGGCCGATCTGGATGCAAGTGTGCAATGGGCCGGAGCGCAAGGCGGCGATGTGACGCGTCTGGGCGTCACCGGCTTTTGTTGGGGCGGACGGCTGGCATGGATGTATGCAGCCCACAACTCGGCCTGCAAAGCCGCCGTCGCCTGGTACGGGCGGCTGGTCAATGGCCATGGGCCATTGCAAGTGCGCAATCCCATCGACATCGCAGCCAGTGTCCACGGACCCGTGCTGGGTCTGTACGGCGCGCACGACGCCAGTATTCCGCAAGCCGGTCTGCGTAAGGTTGAGGCGGCGCTGGCGCATGGTGGTGTGGCGTCCAAGGCTTCGCGCTTTGTGGTGTATCCAGATGCCGGTCACGCCTTTTATAGTGATTACCGCCCCAGTTATCGCAAGGCCGATGCCGAAGACGCATGGGCGCGTGCTCTGGCGTGGTTTGGGCGCCACCTGGCATAAATAATTTGTAAATGGACTCCGTATGAAACTCCCTACCTATGACGATGTAGCGGCCGCGGCCGGCCGCCTTGCGAACGAGGCGCACAAAACCCCCGTTTTCACCTCTCGAACGGTTAACGAAGAGCTGGGCGCACAGGTATTTTTCAAATGCGAAAATTTTCAGCGTATGGGCGCGTTCAAATTTCGCGGCGCGTTTAACGCCTTATCGCGTTTCGATTCAAGCCAGCGCAAGCGGGGGGTGCTGGCATTTTCTTCGGGCAATCATGCCCAGGCGATTTCCCTGGCTGCGCGAATTTTAGGTATCGCTGCCACTATTGTGATGCCCCAGGACGCGCCGGCGGCAAAGATGGCGGCCACCAAAGGCTACGGTGGCCAGGTCGTGCTTTATGATCGGTACACCGAAGACCGTGAGGCCATTTGCCGTAAGTTGGCCGATGAAAAAGGCATGACGCTCATTCCTCCTTATGATCATCCGGACGTCTTGAGCGGCCAGGGCACAGCGGCGAAAGAGCTATTTGAGGAAGTCGGCAAGCTCGATGCCTTGTTTGTGCCCTTGGGCGGTGGTGGATTGTTGTCCGGATCGGCGCTGACTGCGCGTGCACTTTCGCCTGAATGCAAGGTGTATGGGGTTGAACCCGAGGCGGGTAACGACGGCCAACAGTCTTTTCGCACCGGTGCCATCGTGCATATCGACACTCCGCGCACCATCGCCGACGGCGCTCAAACCCAGCATCTAAGCCCACTGACCTTCGCCCTTATCCAGCGCGATGTCAACGATATACTTACGGCGAGCGACCCCGAACTGATCGAATGCATGCGGTTTTTTGCCTCGCGCATGAAGATGTTGGTCGAGCCTACTGGCTGCCTGGGGTTTGCGGCGGCGCAGCGCATAAAAGACCAGATCAAAGGCCGGCGTGTTGGTGTCGTATTGAGCGGCGGCAACGTCGACCTGACCCGCTTGTGCGAATTGCTCGCTTAAACCGGGTCTGTTTCACTCGCACGGGTGGCACCCGGTATACGGTGCAACTTTGGCGTGTCCTTCGTGATATAGTATTTATGCGATGCAGTTTATCGCAACGTTCTCAGGGCGGGGTGAAAATCTCCACCGGCGGTAATTGCGCGTTTGCGCATAGCCCGCGAGCGCTTGTCGGTGTGTGTGGCAAGGTCAGCAGACTTGGTTAGATTCCAGGGCCGACGGTTATAGTCCGGATGAAAGAGAATGGGGTCGCCTGGCGATTCTTATGACGTCGTGGTTATCCCGTGCGCCCTATTTATTTATAAATAGGAGCTTCAAAGAATGTCTTCCCATCAAGCCAGCGCTTTTTCCAAAGCGGCCAGAATTGCCTTTGTGCAAGCCTGCTGGCATCGCGATGTTGTCGATCAGTGTCGGATCGGCTTTGCAGAGGAATTAAAAACCCTTGGTTTCGCAGATAGTGCCGTCGATTACTTCGAGGTGGCCGGTGCGTTCGAGATACCGTTATACGCCAAGCGGCTTGCTCAAAGCGGCCGCTACCAGGCTGTGGTGGCCGCTGGGTTCGTGGTTGACGGCGGAATTTATCGCCACGAATTTGTGGCTGGCGCCGTCATTACGGGACTGATGCAAGTGCAGCTCGAAACAAGTGTGCCGGTCATTTCAGCCGTTCTGACGCCTCACCACTTCAATGCCCAGGAAGAACACACCAAATTCTTTCGCGAACATTTCCGCGTGAAGGGCATGGAAGCGGCGCGGGCCTGCACCGACACGATAGAGAAAACACGCAGGCTCGATCAGTGGAACAAGGCAGCTTGACGCAGCCGTTTTCTTGATTCCCCGGAAAATTTAAGTGCCGGACTGGGCATTAACAATAGAGGTAGGTCAATGAGCAGCTTCATGCACGCGGCGATCGAGCAAGCACAACTTGGCCTAGCCGAAGGTGGCATACCGATTGGTTCGGTGATCGTGCATCAGGGCAAGATTATTGGCCGCGGGCACAATCGACGGGTTCAGCAAGGCAGTGCCATCCTGCATGGCGAAATGGACGCCTTCGAGAACGCGGGTCGTCAGCCGGCACGCGTGTACCGCGAGTCCGTGTTGTACACGACTCTTTCGCCATGTCCGATGTGCAGCGGCGCCATATTGCTTTATGGAATTCCGAAG
>JBDTLC010000111.1:0-3935 GCA_039935015.1 Paralcaligenes sp.
GCGTCGCGCCGCCGCGTGGTACACCAGCGCTGCGACCGCATCGACGGCCGGCTCCGCACCACGCAGCACCGCGAGGCCCGCTCGATGCAAGCCGTCAATGGCTTCCTGTGGCGCCGCAACCCAGCAGACAACAAAGGGCTTGGCGCTACGCGCTTTCAAGTCGGTAAATAGCTCGACCAACAAATCCACGTGAGCCGCCATCAGTTGCAGCCAGACTATGCCAATATCGATTTCCGGGTCGGCGAGCAGCGTGAGCACAGAATCGCGCAAAATGGCCGGCTCGGCGACAAACTGTCCGGTCACATCAACCGGGTTGGCGCTGGCACCGAACCCGGGCACGATCTTGCTAAGCGCCGCCTCGGTTAGGGCACTAAGCCGTGGCACGACCAACCCGACCTCTTCGGCACAGTCGGCCATCATTACGCCGGCGCCGCCAGACTGAGTGACGATTCCAAGACGGCGTCCGGCAGGCGGTGCGGTGTAGACAAAGGCCTCGAGAATATCAAGCATCTGCTCTTCGTTGCGCGCGCGCACCACGCCGTGCTGACGCGCTACCGAATCAAACAAAACATCTTCAACGGCCAGCGAACCCGTGTGCGAAGCCGCCGCCCGCACACCCGCACCAAACCGGCCCACTTTGGTTAAAACCAGCGGCTTGTTAAGCTGCCGGCAATGTTTGGCCAACGCCACGAGCCCCGGGCCGTCTTTAATGCCTTCCAGATAGCCCGCAGCCACCTTGATGCGGGGATCATCCACCACCCTGGACATGATGTCGGCGAAACCCACATCCATCTCGTTGCCCGTGTTCACAAAATACCCCAGGCCCAGACCACGCTGGCGCGCCAGAGCGGCTATGGCCGTACCAAAGGCGCCCGACTGAGTGACAAAGCCAACAGGACCTGGCGCAGTATCGCCATCGGCATATTGACTAAAGGTGGCATACATCTTGTCAAATGCATTGATCAGGCCCAGACAGTTTGGCCCGCAAATCAGAACCTTATTGGCGCGTGCCACTGCCAGCAAGGCGGCCTCACGCTCCTTGCCTGCCACACCCATTTCGCCGAAGCCGGAGCTGAAAATCACCGCGGCGCGTACGCCCTTTCGGCCCAGCGCTTCAATGACCGTACAGACATCACTGGCGGGCACTACAACAACTGCCAAGTCGGGCACGGTCGGCAAGGCCTCAACGTTGGGGTAGCAGGTCAAACCGGCAATTTGCGAATACTTTGGATTCACAGGGTAGATGGTTCCGCCATAACCTTTCTCAAGCAGAAACTTCAGCGGCCGGCCATTGATTTTTGACAACTGCGCAGACGCGCCCAGAATGGCGACAGAACGCGGCGCAAGCATTGCCGCAAGCGCCTGATCATGCTGGGTTAAGACTAAAACATCGTTCATGTCTGTCATACCTGCCCAGTTAATTCAGCTAATTGAATGCCGATATACCCGTTTGCGCCCGACCCAGAACCAAGGCATGGATATCGTGTGTGCCCTCAAGCGTGTTCACCGTTTCCAGATTCATCAGATGCCGTATTACGTGATATTCGTCGGCAATACCATTGCCCCCATGCATATCACGCGCCATGCGCGCAATATCCAGAGCCTTACCCGCGCAATTGCGCTTAAGCATTGAAAGCATTTCAGGGGTCGCCAGGCCCGCATCGCGCAGACGGCTGACACGCAACGTAGCCAACAGGCCTAGGGTGATTTCGGTTTGCATGTCGGCAAGCTTTTTTTGCACCAACTGGTTCGCAGCAAGCGGCCGGCCGAACTGCTTGCGCTCCATGGTGTACCGGCGCGCCGCCTGCCAACAAAATTCCGCGGCTCCCATGGCGCCCCAGCAGATGCCGAACCGCGCGTTATTCAAACATGAAAATGGCGCTTTCAGACCGACGGCATCGGGCAACATTTGCTCGTCAGGAACAAATACCTCATCCATAAAGATTTGTCCCGTGGGCGACGCGCGCACTGAAAACTTACCTTCTATCTTGGCCGTCTCTAGCCCCTTCATTCCTCGCTCTAGAATAAAGCCGCGAACTACACCGGCGTCATCCTTGGCCCACACCACCATGATATCGGCAATAGACGCGTGGCTAATCCAGGTTTTGACACCGCTTAAGCGATAGCCGCCGTCAACTTTACGCGCACGGCTTTTCATGCCGCCCGGATCCGATCCATGATCAGGTTCGGTCAAACCGAAACAACCCAGCAACTCCGCCGTGGCCATGCGCGGTAAATAGCGCACACGCTGCTCCTGGCTACCAAACAGGTAGATGGGCGTCATCGATAACGTGGTCTGCACACCCAACGCAGAACGAAAGCTCGTATCGATGCGTTCAAACTCACGCGAGATCAAACCATAGGAAACGTAACCAATGCCTGCACAGCCAAAACCTTCAATGGTTGCGCCCAGAAAACCGAGCTCACCCATTTCGCGCATAACGCTCACATCGAAACTTTCCGTGCGATTAGCCTGAACAATTCGCGGCGCCAGTTTTTCTTCGGCATACTGCCGTGCGCTGTCACGCACCATACGTTCTTCGTCCGACAGCATGTCGTCCAGACGCAGGGCATCCTGCCAGTCGAACTGACCACCCACCATGCCCGCTTTGCGCAATTGCTCTGCAGTGGGCGTGTCGTATTGCTCTTGCGCAGACGTTGTCATATGCGTTCAATGACCATCGCAATGCCCTGCCCCATGCCAATACACATGGTGGCCAGTGCGTAGCGTCCGCCACTTTTTTGCAACTGACGCGCGGCTGTCAGCAAAATACGCGGGCCCGATGCCCCTAACGGATGCCCGATCGCAATCGCGCCCCCATTGCGGTTGACTCGCTCATCATCAAGCTTCAGGCCTAGCCCTTTGATGCAGGCCAGTGCCTGTGCCGAAAAGGCTTCGTTAATTTCGATCACGTCCATATCGCTTAATGCGAGCCCCGCACGCGCCAAAGCCTTCTGCGACGCCGGCACCGGTCCTATCCCCATCACGCGGGGCGCCACACCGACCACAGCAGTGGCCAGAATGCGCGCCATGGGCTTGAGGCCAGCGCGCGTGCCCGCGGCAGCGCTTCCAACCAACATCGCCACGGCGCCGTCATTGATGCTGGACGAACTGGCCGCCGTCGTGACGCCACCTGCATTCAGTGCGCGCAGGCCAGACAGAGAGGCCATGGTTGTTTGTGCCCGAGGTTGCTCGTCTCGATCGATGTCGACGGTTTCCCCTTTCTTCTTACCCGGCACGGTCACCGCGCAGATTTCACCATCAAAAAAGCCAGCAGCCAGCGCGCTGGCGTATTTTTCTTGCGATGCGGCGGCAAAGGTGTCAACCTGCTCGCGGGTCAACGCATATTCAACCGCCAGATTGTCCGCTGTCTGGGGCATGGAATCATTGCCGAAGGCCTTTTCAATTTTCGGGTTTGGAAACCGAGCGCCCACGGCAGAATCGAAAATTCGCATTTCGCGACTGAAGGCAGCCTCGGCCTTGGCCATTACAAAAGGCCCACGGCTCATGCTTTCGACGCCACCGGACAAAATCATTTCAGCCTCGCCTGCGGTAATCGCATGCGCCGCGCTGGCAATGGCGCCCAGGCCGCTACCGCAGTTGCGATTAATGACCGTGCCGCCCAACTCAATCGGCAAGCCCGCCAACAGGCTGGCGTGACGCGCCACAGTGCGGCTATCTTCTCCCGCCTGATTGGCACATCCTATTACAACGTCTTCCAATAGGGTCGGGTCGATGCCTGTAGAGCCCATCAAATTTTTAAACACCACGGCCAGAAGATCGTCTGGCCTAATATGGGCCAAGCCGCCGCCTCGTTTACCGAAAGCAGTTCGGATACCGCTGTACAGGTAGGCATTAAGCATAAGGTTTCCCGTTAAGTGTTATTCGCCTTCGTGCAGGCCGATGCCCAGCGCGACACGTCGCGCCAGCCAGA
>JBDTLC010000112.1:0-15059 GCA_039935015.1 Paralcaligenes sp.
TTGATTCCGATCTTGATCGAAGCCATGCAGCGACACGGCCATTTGGATCTGGACCCGCTTATCCGGGGCAAGCTGCTTGGGATAAGCGCCGCCACCATTGACCGGATATTACGCCCGACACGTGAGCGAATCGACGGACACCGCCGGCGTCGAACGGGCATGGGTTCGGCAATTCGACGCAGCATCCCGGTGCGCACCTTTGCCGACTGGGGCGACCCGTCGCCCGGGTTCTTCGAGGTCGACATGGTCGAACATTGCGGCGGCCCCAAGCACGACGGCAATTTTGTGCATAGCCTGGTGCTCACCGACATCGCCACCGGCTGGACCGAGTGTGTCGCCTTGCCGGTGCGTAACCAATCATTGGTCGTGCAAGGGATCGCCAAAGCCGCGTCTGATTTGCCCTTTGCCATGCTGGGCATTGATACGGACAACGATAGCGCCTTCATGAACCAAACCGTGTTTGACTACTGCCACGACCATCGACTCACCTTTACACGATCCCGAGCTTACAAGAAGAACGACCAGGCATGGGTGGAGCAAAAAAACGGCTCCATCGTGCGCCGCCTGGTAGGCTATGGGCGTTTAAGCGGGATCGCGGCTACCCGGGGACTGGCGCAACTGTACAGTACCTCGCGGCTCTATACCAATTTCTTCCAGCCCTCCTTTAAGCTTAAATCCAAACGACGCGAGGGCGCGCGTGTCAGCAAAACTTATCATTCACCCAAGACGCCCTGTGAGCGGTTGCTGGCACTAGACGCGATCAGCGAGCTGGCCAAGGTCGCGCTACGTGAGCAATTCAAGCAACTGGATCCGGTGCGGCTGCTGCAAGACATCCGTTCTGCACAAGGTGTGCTGGCCAGCTTTGCGGTCCATGGTGACGCGGACCAAGCCGCCTCGCCGGCCACTGCCACCGTGGCGACATTTCTGCAAAGCTTGGCCACGGCGTGGGAGAGCGGTGAAGTGCGGCCGACACATCGCGGGCAACCCGGTGTGCCGCATTGGTGGAGAACGCGCGTCGACCCGTTTGAACACGCCTGGCCAATCCTCGAGCACTGGCTCGAGACAGAGCTAACCGTGACCGCCAAGGAATTGATGGCGCGACTAGCCACAATAATGCCCGACGTGTATATCGGGACCACCCAACTACGGACCCTGCAACGCCGTGTCAAAGACTGGCGAGTGGAACAAGCCAAGGTATTGGTTCTTGGGCACATCCGAGATTCCTGCCCTGATGGTCCCGCTGCAGCGGGACCATCAGGGCGAGAGCAAACGACAACCCACCCAGAGTAATATTCCTTGATGAGGCAACACGGCCGGACTAGTTAATTGTCGCTGAACAATCCGCAATGTATTTTTTCCCAACATAAGGGAAAACGTGGTTTTCAAGTAGCCCTAGCTGGCGAATGTCGTGCCCCCCCGACCCGTTCCGATCCGTGCGAGACTCTTTGGCCAATCGAACGCCAGTCTCTCAAACGTATGTCTGGGCTTCTCTCGCTCGACCCTAATAGCCAGCTTGGCTTTATCCCTCTCTTGTTTTGGGTCAAGACCCCGACCCATCAAGTCGCGTTGGGCCTGCGCCCGGAGACGGGCGTTTGCCAAGGTGACCACTGGGTAACCCCCCAGGCCAATTTTTTCCTGATTGCCGGTAACCTTAGACTTATAGATAAAAGCCCAGCTTTTATTCCCGGTGGGCTTAACAATCAGATGTAGTCCGCTCCCATCACCCAGGGCATACTCTGCAAAATCTTTCTCGTGGGATGGATTTTTCTTTCTTAGGCGCGGCCCGGCATTTTGGACGGTGACCGCGTTGAGCTTTTCAATCGACATAGACTTACCATTGATAATCAGGTTGATGACCAGATAATGACAAGTAAGTCCTGTGGTAATTAAAAGCGTGTGACTCTATGCGACAAGAGGCGACACTAGGCGACTGGTTAATCGCGCTAGTGCTTTGATATTTTTGGAAATTTGGTCGAGAAATGTGACCGTATGAGGCGTGTTGCGAAGTGCAAGTGGTGGGTGCTACAGGGTTCGAACCTGTGACCTACGCCTTGTAAGGGCGCCGCTCTACCAACTGAGCTAAGCACCCCTTGAATTTTGGGGCCACTTCACTTCATGTATAACGAAGCAGAATTATAGCCACTTGCCTTTGGCGGTGCAAACACCGAACGTCATTAATTGACTGCGTCTTTAAGAGCTTTGCCAGGACGGAATTTGGGCACTTTGGCTTTCTTGATTTTAATGGCTTCGCCAGTGCGCGGATTACGTCCGGTACGAGCAGCGCGTTCGGACACGGCAAATGTGCCAAACCCAACCAGAGTTACGGTTCCGCCTTTCTTTTTAAGCGTGGCTTTGACAGCGCCAATAAATGCGTCGAGCGCACGACCAGCGTCGGCTTTGGACAAATCGGCTTTGGTGGAGATATGTTCGATAAGCTCTGTTTTATTCATTAAGGATTACCCCTAAAAATTATTAAAACCAGACGCCTCTCATAAGAATCGCCCGGCGTTTTATCGGGAAGCACGCTTCACACACAAGTGCTCTTCGTACCGCCCAGTCATCAAAGACAATGCAATAAAGCAAAGTGGCTAAAGACGCTAAACGGTCAGCACGCTTTATTAACTAAAGCGTATTAAGCCCTTTAAAAATAAGGCTGTCAAGCAGAAAACCTCTCAAAACCCGCATAGTAGCTAGGATTTTCGTTTCGGTAAAACAACAGGAGCAAACTTAACAAAAATTTTCGCGTGTTAACAGATCCGCCATGTAGTTTCAAGCCAGCGCCTGAACAAAATCATCGATCAAATCCTGCGTGTCCTCGATACCCACCGATACACGCAACTGATTGTCCGAAATACCCATTAACGCGCGCTGCTGCGGGCCCATTTCATAATAGATGGTGTGCGCCACCGGCAGCACCAGCGTGCGATTATCGCCTAAATGAGTAGCCAGAATCAGTACACGCAGCCTGTTCAGAAAGTCAAACACATCAAGATCGTCGACCAGCTCAATGCCCATTAGCGTACCAAAGTGATTTCCGTATAAATCGACGGCACGCTCGTGTTGGGGATGACTAGGCAAGCCTGGGTAATGAACCTTGGAAACTCGGGGGTGACTTGCCAAAAATTGCGCGAGAATGAGTGCATTAGAACAGCCCTTTTCCATACGCAAGGCCAGTGTTTCTGCACCTGCCGCAATCCGATGCGCGGCCTCGGCAGACAATGTCCCACCCATATCGCGCAGCCCTTTTTTCTTGATCTGCAGCAAGCCCCAGGACGTGGGCGCGCCTCTACGATAGGGCGGCGCTATGTTCGCATATGCCGACCAGTCATACAGGCCAGTGTCGGTCACGGCACCACCCATGGCATTGCCATGCCCACCGATATGTTTGGATAGCGAATTAACGACCAGGGACGCCCCTAAGGTGACGCCTTGGCATAGCCATGGGGTTGCCAAGGTATTGTCGAGCAGATAAACCAGCTTTTCTTTCCGGCACCAATCACCGATGGCGCGTAAATCGGCAATTTGCGTGCCCGGATTGGCAATCGCTTCGGTAAAAACCATGCGCGTTTCGGGCCGCAAAGCCTGTTTGACATTTTCAATATCGGTCGCATCCACTAGCGTCACTTCGACGCCCATGCCCGTCAATGTGCCAAACAAACTATTGGTGTTGCCAAAAATATATTTACTGGAAATCAGATGATCGCCCGAGCGCAAGAGAGCAAAAAAGGTAGCCGCCAACGCAGCCATCCCCGTCGCAAAACTGACCGTGCCAACGCCACCTTCCATCTGCGAAATTTTGGCCTCAAGAGCCGCGGTGGTGGGCGTACCCTGACGAGCGTACGTAAATCCCGCCTTTCCCTGGAACACAGCCGCCAACTCGCGCGAGTCGGCATACGCATATTCGGATGATGGGTGCATGGGCTTGTGTATGGCCCCATGTTCGACCGACGCGCGCCGGTCGGAATGAAGAATCGTGGTGGTAAAGCCGTTTTTTTGTGCCATGGTCAATTTATACGATAGGGTGTTGCGAACGCCGGGTTTAAAAATGCGCAAGCGCCCGTGCGGGCGCGGTCAAAGAGCTGGCTCCATTTCCGTATCAGTGGTGAACTTGAAGGCGAAGCGCAGGCAGAACCTGGAGCACAGCAAGCGAAGCCGACGCACAATTGATTTAGAAATGGAACGAGTACGTAACTATAGACCTATTTGTCAACGCCGGCGTTGACGCACCGACTCGTAAAGACACACTGCACTGGCCACACTGACGTTGAGACTTTCTACCGAACCCAGCATGGGAATGGCGACGCGCTGATCACAAGTCTCGCCCGTAAGGCGGCGCATGCCCTCGCCTTCGGCGCCCAGCACCCAAGCCATGGGCCGGCGCGCATCGACCTGATAGAGATCATTCGTCGCCTGATCATCGGTGCCTACCAACCAGACATTGCGTTCCTTCAACTGACGCATGGTACGCGCAAGATTGGTGACCATGATATAGGGTACGATTTCTGCCGCCCCGCACGCCACACGAGCGACGGTACTGTTTAAGCCGACGGCACGATCGCGCGGCGCAATCACGGCATGAACGCCGGCCGCATCGGCCGTACGCAAGCACGCCCCCAGATTGTGCGGGTCGGTCACCCCGTCCAGAATAAGCAGTAACGCTGGCTGGCCTTTATCCTCTAAGACATCGAGCACCTCATCCACGTCGACGGCGAGTTTTTCGGCTTCGGCCAACGCCACCACGCCTTGGTGCTTAGTGCCGTGTGCCAGGCCGTCAAGCCTCTCAGTCGACACCGGATGCACGCGCACATGGGCGGCCTCGGCCTGATCGATGAAGGTCCGCATGCGTTTGTCGCGGCGCGACGCCTCGACATATAACTCTTTAATCGAAGCCGGCGCATGCCGCAAGCGCGCAACGACGGCATGAAAGCCAGCCAGAACCTGATGAGACGCCATAAAACCCTTCCGTAGACTGTTCTTGCATTTTATACGTGTGACATCGGCCCCCTAATGATGGCCACGCCCAGCTTTGCGCGAGCTGACAGCACCCGATTTTGCGCCGCGCTTGGCCGCAGCCCTGCGCTCACGCGATGTCGTGCCCTTCAATGCCTCGGGCTTGGTCGAAGCCGCGCGCTTGGTGCGCGACTTGGAGGCTTTTTCTGGCTCAGCTACTGCCTTCTGCAGCTCTTTGAAGCCCGTGCCCTTGACCAATCGGAACTCGATACGCCGCGCCTCGAGATCCACCCGCGCGACCTGGACTTGCACGGCATCGGTCAAACGGTAGCGAATGCCCGTGCGTTCACCACGCAACTCGTGCATGGCTTCATTGAACTGGAAGTAGTCCGAACCGAGCTCGGAGACATGCACCATGCCTTCCACATGCATGGTATCGAGCGTAATGAAGACGCCAAATGTCGCCACACCTGTTACACGACCGCTAAAAACCTCACCCACATGTTCCTTCATGAACCAGCACTTGAGCCACGCTTCGACGTCGCGCGAAGCATCGTCAGCACGCCGCTCGCGAGCCGACAGCAGCAAGCCCAGCTTTTCCCAGACCGCATGTTCACGCTCGCCCTTGGGCAGCGCCGCCGCAGCGGCCAGATCTTCGATGTGCGGCACGTAATGTTTGCCGGCCAGAATCGATTTAATCACCCGATGCGTCAAAAGATCGGGGTACCGCCGGATCGGCGACGTAAAATGCGAGTAGTGCTCATACGCCAGGCCAAAGTGCCCCATCTGCTCGGGGCTGTAAATGGCCTGCTGCAAAGAACGCAGACACATGGTCTGTAAAATTTCAAAGTCTGGACGATTGCTGGCCGATTGAACCAGCTGCGCGTAATCACGCGTACTGGGTTCGTCGCCTCCGCCCAGAGTCAGCCCCAAATTACGCAAGTATTCGCGCAAGGCTTTCAATTTTTCGGGAGTCGGACCTTCATGCACTCGGTACAAACCCGAGCGCTTATTGCGCACCATGAAATCGGCTGCACACGTGTTGGCGGCCAACATGCACTCTTCAATCAGGCGATGCGCGTCGTTGCGCTGATAGGAAACGATCTTTTCGATCCGCCCCAACGGATTGCACAGAATCTTGGTTTCGGCCGTATCAAAATCGATGGCCCCGCGCCGAGTTCGAGCCGGTGCCAACAACTGAAATAACTCATACAGATTCTGCAAGTGCGGCAGGACTTCCTGCATAGCCAGCGCCGCGGGCCCGGTGGGCTGCTGCAAGGCTGCCCAAACATCGGTATAGGTGGTGCGCGCATGCGAATGGATCACGGCATCGTAAAACTGATAGGCACTGACGGTACCCGCATTGGTGCCACTGGCGTGAATGACCATATCGCAAACCAAGACAAGGCGATCAACACCAGGATTGAGCGAGCAAATGCCGTTGGACAGCGACTCGGGAAGCATAGGAATAACACGTCGCGGAAAGTAGACGCTGGTGCCGCGCAAAAGCGCATCGGCATCAATCGCATCGCCCACCCGCACATAATGGCTGACATCGGCAATAGCCACCAACAAGCGCCAGCCGGACTTCTTGCGCTTGGCAGTCCCCATCTCGACGGGCGTGCAAAATACTGCGTCATCAAAATCGCGTGCGTCTTCGCCATCGATCGTAACGAAGGGAACATCGCGTAGATCGACACGGCCTTTAACTTCGCCGGCCTTCACGACAGGCGGCAATTTGGCTGCCTGCGCCAGCGATTCCGGCGAAAATTCCAGAGGCACATCGAACTTGCGCACTGCAATTTCAATTTCCATGCCCGGATCATCGATTTCACCCAGCACTTCAACGACCCTACCCATGGGTTGGGTATGACGTGTAGGCTGCTGCACGATTTGCACCGTCACTACCTGCCCGTGCTCCGCGCCGGCCGTGTCCGAAGGGGAGATCAGGATATCGTGCTTGATACGTTGGTCTTCGGGAGCAACGATAAGCGCCCCGCGCTCATGAAGAAACCTACCGACCAACTTGTCGGTGTGCCGTTCGATGACTTCAACTATTGTTGCTTCAGCCTTCCCGCGATATTCACCATCGGGCTTGGCCAATACCCGGTCGCCATGCAAAACCTTAAGCATTTCGCGAGGCGACAAGAACAAATCGGGACCGCCATCGTCGCGCAACAAAAAACCAAAGCCATCACGATGGCCCTGCACGCGTCCGGCAATAAAATTAGACTTGCTGCTCAAGGTTAACCGGCCCTGCACATCAGACGCCAGCTGTCCGTCTCGTTCCATCGCTTTGAGGCGGCGTTCGAATCCGATAGAAATGGGCAATGTCGCACCCACCGCTTCAACAAGTGTTTTAAGCGCCACAGGCTGAGGTGAAGAGCGCAACTGCTTCAGAATTACTTCGCGGCTGGGAACACCAGGGTCAAAATCGGGGGGCAACTCGGACGCACCGTGGGGGATCTCGTTGTTATTAACTTCGTTTTTGGATCGTTTGGTCAAAAGATAAATTTCCGTTTATTACAATATAAGCTATACTAGCGCCTCTTAACAATTTGGATCAAACCAAAGCGTTGGGCCCAGGTGGCGGAATTGGTAGACGCGCATGGTTCAGGTCCATGTGCCGCAAGGTGTGGAGGTTCGAGTCCTCTCCTGGGCACCACCCGATGATTTTAAAGCATATTCACATGTGCCTCAATGAAAACCGGTGGTTGCAACAACAGGCCGCAAGACATTGTCTTGACGGCCTTTGTTTTAGTGACAACGGCAAAGCCGCCAGACGGTTCGGGATATAGAATCAAACCGTTAGCGCCCGACGCATGGTGATGTGCACGATACCGGCCTCTATGATGGGCTCGCCCTCGGCCACAAACTGATGCGCTTCGTAGAAGGCACGGGCATGAAGCTGGGCCAACAAAACAACTTCTGGATATTTGCGGGCCTTTGCCTCTTCAACCAACGCAGTCAATAACTGAGATCCTACGCCCGCCCCGCGAAACGGCGCACGCACAGCCATGCGGCCAATATGCGCATCGCGCAGCAAACGACCTGTACCTATGGGTGCACCAAGTTCGCCGTACGCCACCGCGTGTACGCAATGTGGATCTTCATGGTCCATTTCCAGCTCGGGCGGTACGCGCTGCTCTACCACGAATACCTCATGGCGTATGGCCATGGCAGGCTCTTTACACGACTCCCAATCGCCCACCACTATTCTGATTTGCCCCGTCAAGGCATGCTCCTTTTCAACCGGCCAACTTAAGTCCGATGATACCGACAATAATAAAGGCCACACTGATCAACCTTGGAAGACTGGCGGAGTCACCAAATAGCACCATGCCCAAAATCACCGTCCCCACCGCCCCAACACCTACCCATACGGCATAAGCCGAACCCACAGGCAACGTTTTCATTGCAATCCCGAGCAGCACCACGCTAATCATCATGGCTGCAACGGTGCCGGCAGTGGGCCACAAACGCGTAAATCCTTCGGTGTACTTCAGGCCGATGGCCCAACCTACTTCGAACAAACCCGCAATCACAAGTATCAGCCAGGGCATATGATAAATCTCCAATCGGCAGAGGCCGCACTCTATAGTCAATGGAGCATTGAGGTCACCCCCACTTTCGAAAACGCTCCGATTCTACTACTATCACCCCCTCCCCTGTTCTTGCCTGCATTACCTGCCCGCCATTCCCATGCTCGTCATTCCCGCTGTCTGCGCCCTAGCCATTTTCATCGGCACTCTGTTCCTCGTGATCCGACAGCCACGCGGACTGAGCATAGGCTGGAGTGCACTGGGGGGCGCAGCGATCTGCCTGGCGCTAGGTCTGATCCACCCCCGCGACATCGCCGAAATCTGGCATATTGTCTGGAACGCGACAGCTACCCTGATCGCTATCATCATCACCAACACCATTTTGGACGAAGCGGGCTTTTTCAAATGGCTTGCGCTACATGTCGTGCGCTGGGCACGTGGCAACAGCACGGCCCTGCTCGCACTGGTCATTCTATTCGGGGCAGGCATTTCGGGGCTTCTAACTAATGACGGAGCCGCGCTCATTCTGACTCCTATCGTTATGGAAATCTTGCTCGCGCTGGGTTTCTCGGGCGCAAGCCTGTTTGCCTTTGTCATGTCGGCGGGCTTTATTGCCGACGCTGCCAGCCTGCCGCTGAGCATATCAAACTTGGTTAATATCTTATCGGCCGATTATTTCAAAATCGGCTTTCGCCAATACGCTGGCGTGATGGCGCCGGTCAATGTCATCGCGATCATCACGAGCCTGATTGTGCTGGTGCTGTATTTCAAAAGGGATATTCCGGGACGCTACAGCGTCAACAACCTGCCCGACCCCGTCACGGGAATACGAGATCGTCTGACCTTCCACACTGGGTGGGTCGTGCTGCTCCTGACTTTGGCCGGCTTTTTTACGCTAGGGCGCTTTTCTATTCCTACCAGCGTCATTGCCGGCGCAGGCGCTCTAGTTTTGCTCATCGTGGCTGGCCGAAACCATATTGTCGGCACACGCCGGTTACTGCGCCTCGCCCCATGGAATGTCGTTTTCTTTTCGATGGGGATGTATTTAATAGTGATGGCATTACGCAACGCCGGGCTCACTCTATGGCTGTCGAGCCTGTTCCAGCTTTTTGCCGACTCGGGGCTATGGATCGCTACGCTGGGCACCGGAATCGTCGCGGCGTTTCTGTCGTCGGTCACCAACAACCTGCCCGGTGTACTGCTGGGCATGTTGTCGATACAAGACAGTCACGGGCCCGATCTCGTCCATCAGGCCATGATATACGCAAACGTTATTGGCAGCGATCTTGGCCCGAAGATCACGCCCATCGGCAGTTTGGCCACCCTACTTTGGCTGCACGTACTGGCGCGTCGAGGGATAAAAATCGGCTGGGGCGCTTATTTTCGCACTGGCATCGTACTCACCATGCCGGTTCTGTTGGCAACGTTAATAGCCTTAGCTCTATGGCTGCGCCTTATCTATTAGCGTGGATCGTGGAATTTATATACAAGTTAGTTATAAGAGAATGCCCAACCATTTGTTCTCGAATAGGCTGCCAGCCACTAGACTCTAGTTTCCGAGCATAGCAATCCCATATTTTTTCAGACACCCGACAATGAACACTTTAGTCTCCAGGCTAACGCCCACCGCGCCCAGTTTCCCCGCTCGCGTCAATTACCTACCTCTCATCGTATCGCTGGCGTTGCTGGCCATCGGAGCCAACTATCTGAATCACGAAGTAGGTTGGCGTCAAAGCTCTTTATGGCTTGTCGGTGCACTATTGGGCGTCACCCTATACCATGCTTCGTTCGGGTTCACTCAAGCATGGCGTGTCTTTGTGTCCGACGGCCGTGGCGCGGGTTTACGTGCACAAATGATCATGCTGGCGCTAGGCGTCGTCCTGTTCTTCCCGTGTCTGGCCCAAGGTAGTCTGTTTGGCCAACACGTCTCAGGTATTGTCGCACCTGCCAGTCTCTCAGTGGTCATTGGTGCCTTTGTCTTTGGCGTAGGCATGCAGCTAGGAGGGGGATGTGCATCAGGCACCCTGTTTGCTGTGGGCGGTGGCAGTACCCGCATGATCATAACCCTACTTGGCTTTGTCGGCGGCTCGGTACTGGCCACCATAAATTTCACCTGGTGGGCCACCCTGCCTTCCTTGCCACCTACATCACTAGTCCTGGCTTGGGGCTGGCCCACTGCCCTGACCATCAATTTGTCTATATTCGCCTTAATCTACTGGCTTACGACCCTGGTTGAAAAGCGTCGTCACGGCGCGCTCATTAAACAAGCCGCCGGCTCGCGCCGCCCATTCCGGCAAGCCATCCGCGGCCCCTGGCCGCTGGTGTGGGGCGCCGTCGCGCTCGTATTACTTAACTTCACAACCCTGGCCCTGTCCGGCCGCCCCTGGGGCATCACGTCGGCGTTCACCTTATGGGGCGCCAAAGCGCTAGACGCGGCGGGCACTGACGTCGCATTCTGGCAATACAGGGCCAACGACCAAGACACTCTGTTCGCACCGATTCGCCAGGATGTCACGACCGTTATGGACATTGGCATTATGCTGGGGGCCTTGGCTGCCGCATCATTGGCAGGCCTTTTTTCGCCTATCTTGAAAATACCCCTGCGTTCGCTAGTAGCGGCAATACTCGGTGGTCTAATGCTGGGGTTCGGCGCCCGTTTGGGCTGGGGCTGCAATATTGGCGCCTATTTCAGCGGCATGATTTCCGGCAGCCTGCACGCCTGGATCTGGCTGCCTAGTGCCTTTGTCGGCAGTATTCTGGGCGTACGCCTGCGCCCATTGTTCGGACTCACCGTAGAAAAGACCCCGCGCCCAAGTGGCTGCTAAGGCGGCGCGCTACCTGGTTGATTCTTACGCCGAATACATCGAAGTCCGTGCGCGCGAGGGCTGCCTCTGGTATGGTGCTGGGCAAAGAAACCTCAGAGTGAAGCCATGAACCGCCCGCCTATACGCTATACCGTCTTTTATCTGGTCGTACTTGCCGCAGTAATTACCGCAAGCCTGGCGCTGATCGTCAATGGCTGGTGGTTAATACCTGCAGCCGCGTTTACAGCCCTCACTGCTCTAGGGGTTGCCGACCTCAGGCAATCCCACCACGCCATCCGCCGCAATTACCCCATTATCGGCAATTTGCGCTTCCTCTTCGAGGCGATTCGCCCCGAAATCCGCCAATATTTTCTGGAAGACGACACCCAGCAATTGCCATTTTCACGTGTCGACCGTTCGCTGGTGTACCAGCGGGCCAAACAGCAAGTCGACAAACGGCCCTTTGGCACACAACATGATGTGTACGGCACAGACTACGAATGGATCAACCACTCCATGGATCCGGCTCACCCCGAAAATAGCGATTTTCGTATTACCGTGGGTGGCCCTGATTGCACCCAACCTGTGTCTCTGTCGGTTCTGAACATCTCAGCCATGAGTTTTGGCGCCCTATCGGCCAACGCGGTCATGGCACTGAACAAGGGCGCGCTGCTTGGCAATTTTGCGCACGACACGGGCGAAGGCGGGGTCAGCCGTTACCACATCGCCCACGGCGGCGGCCTGATCTGGAACATTGGCTCGGGGTATTTCGGTTGTCGCGACGAGCACGGCCAATTTTCGGAACAGGCCTTCGTCAAGTGCGCCACACAAGACAACATCAAAATGATCGAAATCAAGTTGTCGCAAGGTGCCAAACCCGGGCATGGCGGTATTTTGCCCGGAGCCAAGGTAACGCCCGAAATTGCGGCCGCGCGCGGTGTCGCTGCCTGGCAGGACTGCAACTCTCCGGCCAAACACAGTGCTTTCAGCACACCCATCGAACTCATGGAATTTGTAGCACGCCTGCGCACGCTGTGCGGCGGCAAACCTGTCGGATTCAAATTGTGTTTAGGTCATCCATGGGAGTGGTTTGCGATCGCCAAGGCGATGCTCAAGACCGGTATCACCCCCGACTTTATCGTGGTCGACGGTGCCGAGGGCGGCACCGGTGCCGCCCCCATTGAATTTGTCGACCACGTAGGAACGCCGCTGCGCGAGGGCCTGCGCCTGGTGCACAATACTTTGGTCGGAATCGGCTTGCGCGAGCGCATCAAGCTAGGAGCTTCGGGCAAAATCATCAGTGCTTTCGACATGGCGCGCGTTATGGCCATGGGTGCGGATTGGTGCAATAGTGCGCGCGCATTCATGTTTGCCATCGGCTGCATTCAGGCGCAAACATGCCACACTGGCAATTGCCCCACTGGTGTAACCACTCAAGATCCCAAACGACAAGAAGCCCTGGTGGTCACCGACAAATCGGTACGCGTTGCGCATTTTCATGAAAACACCTTAAAAGCACTGGGCGAACTGCTGGGCGCGGCTGGATTAGAACATCCCTGCGACCTTCGCCCTCACCACATTGCGCGACGCATAGCCAGTGGCGAAGTGCGGGTGCTTTCGGCTCTATTTCCCGATCTTGAAAAAGGCGAACTGTTAGAGGGTAAATTCAGGCAAACGATATTCAGGGTAGCGTGGCCCATGGCTCAGGCCGAATCCTTCGCACCCACCTACAGCTTAAGCGCCGCGTTATCAGGCAACGCCGCCGCACCGGTTCCCGAGAACACCCAGGCGACCGAAGAACCCGCATAATGCGCCAACGGGCATGCTTCGTTGCTTGTGCAGTCTTGGCCACTAGCGCGATAGGCGCTGTGTGCCGACTCCGACATCTACTGTGCCATAAAACTCGACCCCTGAACTCGACGAAGCGCCGGGCTTTCCATTCGTAGAGCTGTCGGGTGAAGAGGGTTGAATAGCGCAGGCACTCAACAATGCCAGCGTTACTGATACACAAAATAAGATACGATTCATCGAAGCTCCAGTAAGACTGTCGGCGTCTCATCCGGGAAGGGTTACAAAATGGGTATTTGCCCTGAGTTGTCAATCTCGACAATTAGGATTAATGTTAAATCGCTGCCACGCTGGCAGTTCAACTATCGTCAACGATAGTGTATTAAACACTGCTTTCTGGCAGTGTTCACTGCCATCCCGGCAGTAAGGCCCTGCCAAAAGGTGGGGCCTTTATATTTCAAACCATCGTATAACAAATACCATTAGGCCGTCGCTTGCAGACCTGCTTAAATGCTACCTCTCTAGCCTAGTCTTGGCAGTGCTCGTAGGTACACGTGACTAGCAAATTATGGTATAGTTTTGCGCTTTGGCGCATTAGCTCAGCCGGTTAGAGCGACGGAATCATAATCCGCAGGTCCCCTGTTCGAATCAGGGATGCGCCACCAAGAATACAAGCTGCCCCGACACCGCAAGGTTCAGGGCATTTTTTTGTTCTTTAAATATCTAAGTATTTTATTTTAAAGGGTATTTTTATTTAAAGTGGGTGTCATTTTAGATAAAAGCGACAGGTTGCTAGACGAAGTAGCTAGTACACAGGGCTGGTACACACACCACCTTGCAACTAGCGACATTCAACGTATAGTCAAAGGAAAATTATCCATGTCGTTAAACAATACACCCTACCCTTTCCCTCACCCGAAATCCAATCAGCTTTGGTTCAGGCGCCGCGTTCCGCAGCGCCTACAGCCGTCTATAGGTCGCCAAGAAATCCGGTTCTCTTTACAGACTTCGGTCGTCCGCGACGCAGTCCAACGCTGCAGAATGGCTGCAAACGTCGTGGACAAGCTGTTCATAGAAGCTGAAGACCAGTATGGAAGCGTCAAGCATGCCCTGCCTGCGCGCCTGCAAGCACTACAAAGCGATTTCAACGACCCTGATGCGCTGGCCCTCACGACTGGAGCTCGCCTTGAAGAAATTGGCCAGCTCTTTGTCCGCGACGTGTCCCGCCGCAGCGGCCGGTTGTGGATACGCATCGCCGAGCTGGATGAAACGCAATTCGTAAAGAATGAGTCGGCGTGGCGCCAAGTGCCTGTGCATCAGGAGCTGCTGAAAATCGGCTTCGAAGCTTTCGTCGATAGCCAGCGCGAACGGGGCACGAGCGGCTGTTTTCGCAGCTGCGTCTGAATAAGTATCAGCAATGCACCGCTATTTTCTCGACCTGGTTCAATGAGTATCTGGACGACAACGTCACTGCTGCCCCATCAAATTGTCGAGGATTGTCGCCGAGATACCGCTTTCAATGCCGAAATCTTTCATGTTGTCCCGGAATGAATGGAAGGTGTAGCGGGAATCAAGCGAACAGCCCACTCAATCCTCATCCGCAACTGACGTATTTGAATCCGGATACATCAGCTTAAGTAGGCCGCTAACCGTTTTGTTGACCCCATTCAAGTCATAGCCCGAAAGTGCTCCGCCCCAGGATATCCTTCCTTGCAAAACTGATACTCTGCTTTGACCTCGTAACCGGGTCAAACACTCAGACAGAAAATCGCTTACCAAACCAAAGTGGTCGGTAAATAGATTGGGGTTGAGCTTAGGCACATCCCAGCCAGGCAGGAAATACACATCACTCGCCTGCGACCCGGCAGAGGGTCTGGGGAACATCAAACTGTTGGCACGCATCACCGAATGGTTGGAGAGCTCGCAAGAGGCATCCTAAGCACACATTCAAATTACAGGAAATTACCGAAAGCCG